>JBJENM010000086.1:0-44526 GCA_051880175.1 Agathobacter sp.
TTTTAATTTGCTTGAAAATGAAGAAAAAGGAAGCGTAGAAAGTTACGATTTACAAGAAAGACAGCTTGAAATTAATGAGAAGTATCAGACTGTATTATATACGATTATTCCTGAGACTAAAGAGAAGGTTATTTCTGGCGAATCAGAAGGTTTGATTCGTGTTAAGAACTTTGCTTTTATTGCTGGGTTGGTTGAACTTGCAAAAGGTAAGGCATTAAAAGTTGGAGACAACCAGCTTGATAATGAACCATATCCGTTGATTCTTGATGCACCATTCTCTAATGCCGATGAAGAACATATAAAGAATATTTCCAGAGAATTACCAATGGTTGCTGAACAGGTAATTATGTTTGTAATGAAAAAGGACTGGAATTATGCGGAAACAGTTATGCTTGATAGGGCTGGTAGAAAATATAAGTTAGAGAAGCATAGCGATACATATTCGACAATTAGTTAAGGTGGTGATTAAGATGGCAAAAGTAAAAAATGTAACAAAGGTACGTTTGTTTGAGAATGATGTTACAATTACCGGCATCCATGCTACACATCTGAAGTTTTTGGTTAATGATGCGAAACTGTACAACGATTATATCGATGTATATATGAATGCTGCAGTATTTGGATTCTTATATTCTAAAAAAGAAGATCGTGATAATGATTCTACAGATAGAGCTAGAATTTATGCAGATGCCTTTTCGAATCACAGAGATGATTGTATTTTCATTTATAGATTAATTACACTTTTAGATGATGAGAGTCTTGGAATAGAAGAACGCTTGGATAAAGCGTTTCGTTATGATGCAAATCCTGAAAAGGAAGCAGAATTACAACAATGTATAGATACTTTTAATGCTTATGTTCGTGGTGGCATAGAGTATATGTACAATCTTTTCACAATTGGATGTACGTCAAGAGATGATTATATCAGAGCAACATTTGAAGCTTCAAGAAACTTTAAAGACAGTATTGATGGTGTTTCCTATGAGGATAAAATAAAGAAACTGTTACACAGATAAGGTGGTGTAGACTATGGCTGCTATTGAAGATTTGAAAAATGAATTATATACACTTGATAGCAGCCGTTGGTCTGACAGCCTTGGGAGTCTCCTTGAATTGCTGTCATTTCCTGTTAGTTTAAGTTACACCTGTAATAGAGATGAATTTTTATATGAATACTCTGGCAAACTTAGTTCGATGAGTGCAAAGGACAGAAAGGTTTTGTCAGATTGTGATGAAATAGCTGAGTATAAAATGGAGAAAAGATATAAGCGAATAAAGATTTTTGCTGTAAATTTGTCCGGAAATACGAAGCTTCGTAATGAAAAGCTGTATGATATATTTATCGTCTTTGTGAAACTATATGGTAGATTCACAATGCTTTTGGCTGTATCAAATGGAGAAGTAAGTTTTGTAGGATTAAATGTAGATAGAAAAAAGCGGGCAGAAGTAGTAATCTCCGATTGGTTTGGATATAGTGATGAGAATGAGAAACTTGAAAAATTATGTGAAATTGACTTTTCTTTATTTGATAGTAAATATTTGAGTCGTTTATACAATGCGTATCTATGGTCGATAGCACGTGAATATGTTAGATATCCGGAGAGTAAAATGTACCTTATATTTGGGTGTGATAACCCTATTACATATGAGATGTATGTAGAGACCCCGAATTCAGATGAACCGGTACTAACAACGAGAGTAGATAGAGAAGAGACTCTTGCTGTTAACGCACGTCTTTATTTGGAATTATATGGATGGGATTATTTTGTTGACGATAGAGATGTTGAAATAGAAGACGAAGATTATGTGCTCGACGAAGAGGATGCGGAGTTTGAGTGGACAATGTTGGAAATGGAATTAGCAGCGGAGGCGGAAGAGGAGCAGGATGATGACGATGAATTTTACTCCAACTCAGAAGAAGATGATGACGAAGATTATGATGAAGAACTTATTGGTCTAAACCCGGAAGAAATGTTGGACTACATACGGAATAAATAGAATGAAATGTTTTTGAAAAACATACGGCAAAAAACAAAATGTTTCTTAAAAACATGGTATTTAAATTTGGAAAACATGAAAAATTGCCTGGAAGGGTGTATTTTTGAATTGGAGGTATGTCTTTTTTATATTGCCGGATGAGAGTGAGTATTACTCTTGGCAAGCATTAGGGGTCATATTATCTGACAAAAAAGAAAATGGAAGTTTGAATTGTTTATACAAATAAGGAACTATGAATTATAAAAAACATGTAAAATTTTCTGGGAGGATGTATCTTTTGAATTGGTAGTATGGATTTTTATATATCGGATGAGAGTGAGTATTACTCTTGGCGAGCATTAGGAGAGCTTATTATGACAAAAAAGAAAATGGGAGTTTAAATTGTTTGTAGAAATAAGGATCTGTGGATCCTTATTTTTTTGCTTCTTTATGTTTGAAATTCAAAGCGTGTTTAAAGAACACAAAAAGTTTTGGTAATAATTGGTGTTTTGGTGTTGACATAGATACATTATGGTGGTAGTATGATAAAAAACACACCGAAGTATTTGAATAACAGGAGGTAAACAAATGGCGACGATAGGATGTATAAAAGCCAAAATGGGAACTACTCCATATTATATAGGTAAAATGCCTACAGGACAGTTGATTGATAGTGTAGGCATTGCTAAGGAACTACCGGAGTGGCCTGACTTGAGCGCTGATGAGAAGATGCAACGTGAATATGACATTAAGCGTGTAATTGATGAGATGGTTCCATATATTATCGAAGATCCAGACAGATTTTTTGGAAGTCTTATCATTGATATTTATCAAGGCTTTGAAGAAATAGTATATGAATCAATCGAAGAAGCTATGCCAAATATGCCGGCAGCATATAGAGTGCCTATGAAAGATATGGGATTCCTAACTTTACCAGGCAAGGAAAGACTTATAGCACTAGATGGACAACATCGTCTTTTGGCACTTAAAATTGCAATAAAAGGAATGATGGGCATCCCTGCAGGAACTAAAATGATTCCTTCCTATAATAAACTTGTCCCTCATCCGGAACTTGCAAATGAGGAAATAAGTGTAATATTTGTTGAGCATACAGACCACATGAAAATTCGTAAGATATTTAACAAAATCAATAAGTATGCAAAGCAGACAAGTCGTGGAGACAATATTATCACAAGTGATGATGATATCTTTGCGGTAATATCCAGACAGTTGCTTAAAGAAGGGGCACCGTTAGCACCAATTAATGGGATTGACCTTGTGAATTGGAAAAGTAACACGCTTTCATTAAGAAGTAAGCATCTTACTACGTTGAGTGCATTGTATACGATTTCAGATACTATTCTGAAGGATAAAAAATATGCAACAAATAAGATGCCATCAGACAAAGAAAAGGATGACGCATATTATATTGTGAGTCAGTTTTGGAAGGTACTTCTTGATAAACTGAATGCTTTTCAAGAGTACATTCAGCTTACACGGCAGGATAAAACAATATCATCATTGAGAGAGTCCAATCTTTTGTTAAAGCCCGTCACACAGATGGCTTTGGCTCATGTCGCTAGAATGGCGAGTAACAAAGGTGTGGAGTGGGATACAGTGGTTGAAAGATTAAATGAGATTGATTGGTCTTTTGAGAATCAGATGTGGTTCAATATTTTGGTAATCGGTAGCGCAAACAAGAAGATGATTACAGGCAAAGAATCCGTGAGAGCGGCAGGCATGGTCATTTCGTATTTGGTTTTGGGAAATACAATGGATAAATCTGAATGTGATGACGTGTTGACAATTATCCGAAATGCACACAATAGTCCTGACGAGGAATTGCCTTCAATCATAGAATAGGAGGTTCTATGGGGAAGATAGCAGAAATAAGGAATGCAGAGCAGTGTAGGACATTTGATCTCATACGAGAGCCAGATGCGCTTTACATTGATGTTAAGTGCAGCGATAGCGGAAATCATAGTAAGATATTACGAATAAAGGTTTCGGACGTGCTTTATCAAATATGGAGGGTAATGACTTCCGTAGAAAAGCGTAAAGCGTGTAAGATGATTAATAACCTGATTTCCGCTGACAAGAAAACAGCATAAGAACCGAGCTCTGTTCCTTGGTTAACATGAGAACTAAATGCCGGAGTTAGATTATACTTATCGTAGGTAGAGTCTGACTTCGGCGTATTTCATTTTAAGGAGGTGAACGCCTATTGTAAGCGGGAATATGACTTATAAGGATCTGCAGGTTATGTTTGGACCATATTATCCAATGCCGTCAGAGGCATACATGAAGGGAGATGTTATTGAGTATCGCTGTCCATACATACCAAAGTGTCCTGCTAGAGCAAAGTGTTTTGCTACAGCGACACCAGAGCCGCTTCAAGATAATGATGTCTTGAATGTTAAATGCCGATTGTGTGGGAATAAGAAGATTCCAGTGTATGCAAGATGTGCGGCAAATGTAAAATAACGGGAGTTACTCGCAAGCCACATGGATGCGCATTGCAGGACTCAATAGCCACGAAGGATCTCTTCGTGCTTTGATTCCGAATGTGTATCTGGGTGGCTTTTATTTTGCTTTGAGTACTGATTACTCTCAAGGTTCGTCGGGCAACGACGTTAACTGCCTCTGATTAAATACTTCCGGTAGCTCCGGAATTTCCAAGTTGAAGGTCAGACACTTATTAACAGGTCAGATAGGAAATGACTGGCCATTAACTGAAACGGAGGTTCCATTTAGATGGCAAATAGCATAATAGCGAACTCATTGGACTCACTCCGTTTCGAGACATCGAAATCGGAGGAAAGAATCGATGAGCAAGAACTTAACAGAAACAAAAAAACGCAAGAGTAAGTATGACAAAAAGCGTTCCTGCTATATGGCAGAGGATGGAAGCTATGTATATGAGGTGGTTGATCTTGATACCGGTGCTGTCAGAAAGGAATGTTTCGTGCCTGAAGGCGCGGAGGCAGCGGAGTTAGTAATATGGCTGGATGAAGATGACCATCAGCAGGATTTGAGTTGTCGATATGATGAGGAAAATCTTGACTGGGAAATGGAAAATAAGCGTGCTCGTTTTGAGAAAGGCGCAACAGAAGATGAGTTTGATGAAGATCCATTTTATCAGATTAGGTCAAATATGAGTATTCCGGGGGCTTCTTTATTTGATGAAGAAGAGACTGAAGATCCAAGAATCGTGAGACTTAGAGAGTTCATGAAGGAACTTACTGAAGATCAGGTCAACCTTATTTATGATCTTTTCGGTAACTTGAAAACGCTTCGTGAGATTGCAGAAGAGTCTGTAAAACCAGACGGGACACATCCAACTGAACAGGCTATTTATGGTTGTGAACAGAAGATTATAAAGCGTCTGAGAAAGATGTTTGAAAAGTTTGAACAGCAATAAATGAAAAGCCTGATCCCCAGCTATGCCGGGGAGAATAGTGTAAGTGGAAACGGTGAGGATATCGATAAAAAACCTCCTATGCTACATTGAGAATAGTGCCGCAAGCCAAACTCAAACATAGGAGGTGTCCAAATAGACAATAGAAGCATATCACACACTCGGTGGAAATGCCAATATCACATAGTGTTTATTCCCGTATACCAAAATAAGGTATACACTACTTAGTGCGTGATTTTTTGGAGGAGCAAAAGAAATAAAAAATGTCAAACAACGTACATAAGAATGATAACACAGTCCCAATAGTGATCGACGGAAAAGATATTGGGCGTATTATTTTTTCTCCGAAAGATGAAGCCCAGTATGATATAAAGTTTAACTTTCTTAGGCAGCAATTTGCGGTACAGATATACAATTTATTTGCATGGAGACCAACCGTGGGGTTTGTTCCGGAGTCAGATGATGTGGAAGTGACGTACCATTGCGCGCAAGGGAAGAAAGATCCAATCATACATTTAAAAAAAGAACATACAAAAGATGGAGAACGTCAATATGTTACGCTTCCAATCCCCAATGTCTGTCCGCCCCGAAAGGATACAGTATTTCCGATTCCTTTATGCAAGATTGAAATTCCGGATCAGGTCATTGAGGATGCGGAGTTGTATATGAAATCAAAATATAATCATAAAATTGAACTAAAAAAGGAAAATGTCATTGAGCTTTATATGTGTAATGACAAGCTTCCGTTCCACGAGTTATTCAGACGTTTTCCTAAAGTTATGTTTGCCCTTCAGATGATGTCTATTGATTTTTTCGCATCTAACACAAGTCTGTCCGATTATCAAAAGAATAAAAATTTTTTCCCCAAAGGTCATGAATGTAAGGATGTGGGCATGGAAATATCTATGCCAAATCACATGCATTTATATATAAGCTTCTACAGGGATGAGCAAAGAGCGAAAGCCTTGGATCGTATCATGCTTACGTTTATGGAAAATAAATATGCGGAAGATATTATGCTGTTATGCCATATGGAGGGAGTTCCAAGCAAATCGGATCCAAAAATGTTTGACGCCTTGCGTTGTGGAGGATGTACGTTGGAGCAGTTAAGACCTAAGAACCTTCTTTCCAAGGATGCATTTATGCCATGGGATGGATCTGCTGCGGCATTTTGCCTGAAAACGGATCGTCTGGAAGAGGATGACAGAAGGCTTCTGATAGAAAAAAGCAAGGAATCTATGGATAGATTGTTTTGCGTAAGTAAACAGCTCGAACGGCAGCTTCAAAGCATGAGAACAGAGATTGTGGAAAAAGCAGAAGAATTTCTCGACATGCTGGAACGCGCCAGAGTGGAGATACCAAAACTCATCTATCAAAGTGAGGATAGAGAAATACGGGAACACTCGAAGCTGATGGAGTGGGTGACACTGCCACTGGAAGCCCATCCTTTTCTGGCAGAATATGGAGCAGTTTCTTCCTAAAAACAAAAGAACCGGCGATAGGGTACGCGTATTTCGGGCAACGGACAACTTGAATGAAACTCCATTTTGGAAGGAGATTCAGGCACAGGCCGATGCAAATAAATACAGCATTATGAACAGCAACAAAAGCTTTGATGGGATTTTGACATATGCAAACCAACAAAAGCTCTTTGCGGATTGTGATGATCTGAAAAGCTATATCTATCATGTGGCGAAGGCAATAGATGAGGGAAAAAACATAATCTTAGCTCTAGACCGGACGTGATTTTTTCGAAAAATTATAATTAGAGTGAAATTGTGCAACAGGTTGTTGCACAAATTCCTTGGAGAACAAATCGTATGTTACTGGATAAGTTGGATAGTAAAGAGAGCCGTGTTTGGTACGCATACAAAACCATTACAGTCCCTAGATGAGATTTATGAGGCTACAGTGCCGGTTATGGTAATGTAGCCTTTGTTAGTTTATTTCAGCAATTCATCAAGATAATGCTCTTCTTTCCCGTGAGAGCCATTATGCTGGTGATACTTTTTGATACAGTTGATAAGTAACTCCGGTTTATCTTCAAAATAGTCAGTATAGAATGATGTACTGTTATCATATTTTCTTTTGCCACAGGTGATATGATCTTTGGCAAAATTTTTAGGCTTAGTGGTGGATTTCACTTTTTCGTAGTCTTTTTCAAGGTTCTCTGCAAGGATGAAAAGCATTTCCAGTTCTGGCTTGGTACAGTATTTCTCCACAGAGGTAATCTTTTCTCTATATTCCGCAGGAATGATAAGCTTATCGCTCTGTTTGTCACCAATTCGCAGGACTTTAACTTTACCGGGATAAATATTTAATTCAGTACGAACCTGGGCTGAGGTTTTAATCTGTCTGGCATGATAAGGAGTCAAACCAAGCAGGTCATCCTCTGTAAACTTAAGACAGCCATGAGAGAGCAGGATATTTATGATTTCTCTTTCATTTGGACCTTCACACATAATTAGGAGTTTTTCCATAGCTTCAACTCCTTTTTAAGTTGCATCAACTCATCATAATTGACGGCAGTCTGGAATACATTGTTGTAGAACTGCTTGCTCTTTAATAGTTCCGGTCTGATATTAAAGCCCTCATACATATTAGTGAGAAATACTTTGTCATCAGACTTCGCAATGTAGATATTATCCTGTCTGTTGAACAGATCCAACAACTCACAGTAATGTGTCGTAAATATAAGAGAAGCATTGTTCCTATTGATGGTTTTATCCTTGTACAAGCTGATCATGTTCTCGACCAGTGTCTTGTGGAAGTGGTTTTCAATCTCGTCTACGATTAAATCAAAGCCCTGCTGTAAGGATGCAATCATTAACATATAAAGGAGCATACCTTTGGTTGTTCCGCTTGAGAGCATATAAATCAGCTCTTTATCAGAAACAGTTTTCGTCTCTCCACAGAAAGAAAGTTTAAAGTTATGATCATCCTGCATTTGCAGATTGCTGATATTCTCATCGAAGATGGAAATAACCTTTCCTAAAAGTTTGGTACTGATGTGATAATCCTTCATGGTAGCAAAGATCAATCGATAGGTATCTACACCATTTCCATAGCTGTCAAAGTAGATAGCTCTTGTCGCTTTCTTCTTCAATACAAAGAAAAGAATCGAAGTATCCTCCGGTAGTTCTCCGGCAATCTTAACATCTACAAAATCTGAATCATTGTAGATGTCTTTTAATTTGCTCTTGTAATATTTCTTTTTTCTAAGAACCTGATTTGTGAATACAGCATTGGAAGCAATGCTGTCACCATTCTTAAGAGTAGTCTTATATCTGTAAATAAACCCGTCATGGTAGAAATCTATTAACAGTTCTACATTCTCAAAACTGTAGGATTTCCTCTCTAATCTGAAATCCCCAAGGATGGAGAAGCAGGCATCTAATAGCTCCACAGCTGTTGTTTTTCCGGAAGCATTCTTTCCGACAAATGCCAGTGTATTGTAAACATGAAGCTCCTCAGCTATCTCCTGGAGCTCATATTCCTTATCTTCAGCAGTCTTTTTGGATCTTGAAACGAAATCAATTTCAAAGGAATCTTTGCAGTTCTTAAAGTTATTGGCAATAACATGTAATAATTTCATGTCGCGTACCCTCCTTTGAGCAAATTATAACATAATACAGAGATTAGAACAAGAAAAATGTTCTAAATCTTATAAAGTGATTGTAAATATCATTTTTATGCATTTTTGCCTTATAAAAGTATTGTATATAGACAATCAAATTATTCGTTTCTTTTAAGTAGTGTTTTGCAGCAATGCTTTCTGAAATAATTTTCATTTCCAAAAAATAGTAAAGCACACCTTTAAAATTTACGTCTAATAGCTTAAAATAGCTTTAATACAGCAACTATTATTTAAAATCGGGGCAGAATACATGAATATTATTGATAAAAACGGGGCAAAACATCATAGTAAAGATTGAAAAAACGGGGCAAATGGTGTATTGTATGGTTGGAGGAGTGATTTCATGTATAGAAAAGATGCTATTACGATAGAGGAATGGATTAAAAATTCCAATAAGGCACTATTGGTGACTGGCGCAAGACAGATAGGAAAAACCTGGCTCATAAGAGATGAAATCGGCAAGAGCAGATATACCAAGTTTGAAGTGAACTTTATTGATCGGCCTGATATGGTTGAATACCTAAACGCAGAAATGAGCGCGGAAGAGTTTTTAATCAAATTGAAAATGATTATGCCGGAAGATTGTAAACCGCATGAAACAGTTGTCTTCTTTGACGAGATTCAGAAATGTCCGGAAATAGTTACAAAAATAAAATTCCTTGTAGATGAGGGAAGCTTTAAGTATGTAATGAGCGGATCCCTATTAGGGGTAGAACTTCGTGGAATAGCATCTGCACCTGTTGGATACTTATCAGTTTTGAAGATGTATCCTATGGATTTTGAAGAATTCATGGTGGCGAATAGTGTCTCAAAAACTACATTAGATATGTTAAAAGAGAAATTTGAAACATGTACTCCGGTGGATGAATTCATACATCAGAAGCTTTTGTCCATGTTTTTTGTATATCTTATTGTTGGCGGAATGCCGGATGCTGTAAAAACCTATATTGAAACAAAAGATATTCGAGAGGTTGATAAAGTACAACGAGACATAATAACACTCTACAAAGAGGATTTTTCTCAGTATGAACTCGAGGACAAAAAGCTAAAGTTGAGATCTATATATGATATTATTCCGGCTGAGTTAAACAAGCAGAATAAAAAGTTTGTCTTTACCATGTTAGATAAAGAACTTAAGTTTGACCGGTATGAAAATAGCTTTCTATGGTTAAAGGATGCAGGTGCGGCTCTGCCGGTTTATAACGTTGATGCTCCGGTTATCCCTCTATTGGCAAGTAAGAGCAGTAATGTGTTCAGACTCTTTTCGAGTGATATTGGACTGCTCACAAGCGCATATCCGGCAGAAACAAAATTTGAATTAATTAATAAAAATGGAGAAGTAAACAACGGAGCTCATTTTGAAAATGCTGTTGCACAGCAATTAACAGCAAATGGATTCGAACCTTATTTCTGTAAAAAGAAAAATGTAGGGGAGTTGGATTTTGTGATAGAAATGAGTGGAAAAGTTGTTCCGATTGAAGTTAAGTCTGGAAAAGCATATAAGGCACATAAAGCCTTGAATAATTTCATGAGTGTTCCGGATTATCATATCGAGAAAGCGTATGTTTTTTCTGTCGGAAATGTAGAAACAGAAGGAACAGTAACATATCTTCCAATTTATATGTGCTATCTTTTGAAAGAGAAAAAGATTGATCAGATGATAGTAGATTTGGATATGGAAGGTTTGTGAGTGATCTTCGGAGTATCTGCCATGGAAGTATAATATAGTTGAGCGGGAGAACTAATTTGATTAGAAGAAGGTTTATCAGTGTAAGGTTATTAAAACCGGATATTATTATAGATCAGGCAGTGAAGGACAAGCTTGGAAGAAATCTAATTGCACGTGGGGCAAAACTGGAAGACTACGAGATTAAGGCACTGCAGAATATGGGGATTAATGGCGTCTATATTCGGGAAGGGGAAGAAGATCCCGAAGAGGAAAAAAAGGAAGTCGAGATTCCCAAACCGGTCCGGGAGAAAATTGAAAAGCTTACAGTAGAAGACAAATCCAAAGTAAAGCTTACCGAGAGTGTGAAGAAGCGCGTTACGGAAGGCATGCAGTATATTTATAGTAATGTGGAGTCGGAACATCTTGCTGAGGCAGCGGACAGCATAGCAGGGGATCTGATGCAGTCCATTGAGGAAAATGATGCCATTGCTGTAGACATTGGAATGCTGAAGGTGAGTGATGAATACACATTTAAGCACAGCGTGGATGTGGCCACCATCGGTATGGTAGTTGCCCAAAAACATGGCATGACCAAGAAAGAGGTCCATGATATCGGAATCGTGGGACTTTTGCATGATATTGGGAAAAGTAAGATCCCCAATGAAGTACTAAATAAGGCGGGAAAGCTGACGGATGAGGAATTTGCGATCATGCGGCAGCATCCGGTTATCGGTTATCATATCCTCCAGGAAAAGAAAAATGTGTCTAAGGAGATCATGGAGGGAGTCTTAGAGCATCATGAGAAGATCAACGGAAAAGGCTATCCGATAGGACTTTCCGGGGAAAAAATCAATCCATATGCGAAGGTGATTGCTGTGGCAGACATTTACGATGCACTGGTGACAGAGCGCCCCTATAAGAAACCCATGACGCAGCGTGATGCCGTGGAGATGATTATGGCAATGACCGATGAAATAGAGATCAATGCCATGAAGAGCTTTTTAAACAGTGTGATTTTGTATCCGGTGGGCAGTACCGTGCAGTTAAGCAACGGAGAAACGGCAAAAGTTGTGGAAAATAATATGAAGTATATCCTGCGACCGAAGGTGGTTGGGCTTAAGACCGGAAAGGTATATGATCTCGCAGAAGACTTGAAGTGTGCGAGTATCATAATCCTATAAAACTTTACGACTAAAATATTATCCCATTCTTGATAAAATTCGCGCAAAGGGCTAAAATATTAGCATGATTAATCTATTTCAAAAGACTTCAACGGAAATAAATATTGATATTGCGAAAAGAATGGTACTGTTGCGAAAGAGAAAAAAACTTACACAGAAGGAGCTTTCTGCAAAGGCTGATGTAAGTCTTGGTTCATTAAAGAGATTTGAACAGAGCGGGGAGATATCTCTTCAGTCTCTTACAAAGCTTGCAATAGCTCTCGAAGTGGAGGGAGAGCTGGAGAATTTGTTTAGTGAAGTGCCGTTTGATTCCATTGAGGAGGTATTGAATGGACAGACTAAATAAGCTGGAAGTAGCATGGAAAGACATTGGCAGCCTGAAAATACGAATAAGTATTTTCAAGCTGCCATTTTTATGGGGCACCTTTCAGGAGGAGCCCCCAAGGTCATTATGCTTAAACATATTCAATTGGAAGCGCGACCAGATTCTCACGTAAATACGTTTTTTTATCGATTAGGCAAAGAATGACACCCATTCCTCTGGATTTTTCTTTTATTTTATCAAGTACAGGATTGGTTGCACCCATACTTGCTTTCGGATTGCCGGACATCTTGATTTCAATAGGATAAAGGTAACCATCTTCTTCAATAATTAGGTCAATTTCGTTTTCACCGGATGCATTTTTATCTTTTCCTCTGTAGTAGAAGATATTGAATTTATAGTCCTTTCCTTCATTGGTATAGGATTTTAAAATCTCAGATACCATAAAGGTTTCAAACATATTTCCGGCAACGGCAGAACATTTCAAAGCATCGGGAGTTAGCCATCTGGTAAGATAGCATGCGAGTCCTGTGTCTCTGAAATAGATCTTTGGGGTTTTGATAGCTCTATTTAATGCGCTTGCACTATAAGGCTGCAATAAATAAACGATGCCTGTTCTTTCGAGTATAGAAATCCAAGTCTTAATTGTTGGTTCGCTTACACCGATTTCACCTGCAATTTTTGAATAACTTAACATTTCACCGGTTCTTGCTGCAACGGCTACAAGAAATCTTGTAAAAGTAATACTGTCTGTAGAAATAAGTTCGTTGATGTCCCGCTCAAGATAGGTTGAGACATAGGAGGAGTAATATTCCTGCCAGTCTCTCTCGATATCATATAATTCAGGGTAAGATCCCTTGTGTATGATTTCCCATATATTTTGATAGGATTTTAGTTCCTTTTCCCGTTCTCTGATATAGCTTTCTGTAGGCACGAAATGCTGATTGAATTTTACGCCATGTATTTCACGCAAAGAGAGGCCGGAAAGCTCCGTGATAGATACTCTTCCCGCAAGGGACTCACTCATGCCTTTCATTAGTTCAAGCTTTTGAGACCCGGAAAGAATGAACCTGCCGCGTTCTTCCGATTCATCAACCTTGAGCTTGATATCTTCCAGAATGCTGTTTTCCTTTTGAACCTCATCAATAAATAGAGGACAAGGGTTATTTAGGAAAAAAAGCTTTGGCTCATCCTTTGCTTGAAGTCTTGTCAGCTTATCATCAAAATTTGCCCTGTTGTATTCCGGAAATTCATGCTTCACAAGTGTTGATTTTCCTACTTGTCTGGCGCCTGTGATAAGAGCGCATTTACTTGTAGAAATTCTTTTTTTCAGGATAGGTGCAACTGCTCTTTCAATATATGCCATTCTTTCCCTCCGACTAAACTAAAATCTAATATTATTTTAGTCGACACAGATATATTTGTCAACTAAGGCAATAGACGGATACGAAAATTTATTTTATAATTACTATATATGTCTAAATGAAAGGTAAATTTATCAGTAGGTACTATTTGGGGAAAAGATTGCGGAGGGTTATGAAAATATGCGAAAAGGTTCCGTTATTGCCTTGGTAGCTTTTCTGGCTTTATTTTTGTTTGGAATGGGCTGGTTCATGAGGGGAGAAAAGATTGATAAATCAAATTATCTGCTCTTAAATGAACATTGGCATGTGGAAATCAATGATACGATCTATGAGGATGTTACATTGGATGATTTTTTGTTTCCGGCAGTAAACAAAGGGGACTCCTTAAAGATGTCCTGTGTTCTTCCGGATCAGGATTCCATAGCAAATCCCGTTCTGCGGTTTTACACCATTCATTCGGATATCGAAATCTGGTGTGATGACGAAAATATTTATTCCTATGGTCAGGATCTGCTTAAAGAGGGAAAAATGCTGGGATATGGGTATCATTTTGTACATATTCCGGCAGATTATGCGGATAGTAAGCTTGAAATTATCATGCATATTACGGAGAATGATGCATTTTCAAACTTTACTGTTCCGGACATCTGTAATAGTGATGCCGTAGTACATGATTTTATTGTGGAAAATCGTCTTCAGCTTGCAGTAGACATGTTCTTGATTGTATTTGGCATCCTTGTTTTGCTTATAAGTCTGTTATTTTGTCTGCGTGATAAGCGGTTTTTCAAGCTCTTTTGCGTGGGTGGTTTTTCCTTGGGAACCGGATGCTGGTCACTGTGCGGTTATGATTTGATTTTTCTTTTTACCTATAATCTGCAGGTAAAAGCATACATGGAATTTCTGGCATTGTATATCACGCCGATTTTCGTGCTGCTGTATTTTTGGAAGGATGAGCTGATAACCAGAAACCGGTTGATTGAAGCAGGATACAAATTACTGCTTGGGGCACAGGGCTGTTTTATCGTTGTGGCATGTGTCCTGCAGGCCGCAAATATTTTGCATTTTCCGGCACTGCTTAAAGTACAGCATATACTCTTGGCCTGCCTATGTGTAGGCATTATAGGTCTGACAGTATATGATATTGCAAAAAAGCAGCTTAAGAAAAAAGTGTTGCTTATAGGAATCAGTATCATGCTGCTGATCGGAATATATGATATGATTCACTTTGCGGTGCAGAAATATCTGGTTGCATCGGGAGAATCCCACTATTCCAGTATCCTGTGTGTTGGGGCAATGATTTTTGTTCTTTCTCAGCTATTAGATTTCTGTGTGAAAATAGGTGAAATATTTTTACAGGGAGCCAAGGCCCAGTTGTTGGAGCAGATGGCCTATGTGGATGGCCTGACAGGGGTTGCAAATCGAAGACGCTGTGAAGAAATCTGGGATAGCTTTGACCGGGAGAAAACAGATTATGGGATTTATTCTTTTGATCTGAATTCCCTGAAAAAGACGAATGATACCATGGGACATGCAGAAGGGGATAAACTGATCAAGAGGCTTGCAGAAATGCTCTCATCGGTATTTGGACAGGTTGGTACGGTCGGACGCTTTGGTGGAGATGAGTTTGTGGTATTTATTCCGGATTTGGAAAATGTAAATACACAGCAGCTTGAGCAGAGTCTGGAAGAAGAAATCGAAAAAGAAAACGAAAAGAGTTCCGGGGCGAAGCTTAGTGCGGCATATGGTTTTTGCAGACACAAGGATTATCCGAAATTGGATTCCAGACAGATTTACCGGAGAGCAGATCAGAATATGTATCAAAAGAAAGCAGAAATGAAAGGTGAAATCAGACCATGAAAGTATATGGAGCAGATATCTGTATAGACTGCAGAAATTATAAAGCAATCCAGAAAGCGAGAGGCTTCGAGGCAGAATATATTGACATTACGGAGAATACGAGTAATCTGAAAGAGTTCTTACAGATGAGAGATCATGATCCGGTATTTGAACCGGTGCGGGAGCACAGTGGAATAGGAATTCCTCTTTTTGTCCGGGAGGATGGAGAAAAGACCTTTGACATGGATGAGGCTTTTTCCTGGATTGGACAAGCTCCGGTGAGGGACGAGGAAATTGTAGAGCATAGAAACTCCTGCGGAATCAATGGATGCAAGTAGTGACAGAAGAACAGAATATGCCGGAAATAGAAGGCTTATTGCTAAAAAAGGAGAGACAAAAATGGACTGCATAGAAAGAGACAAGGCATTTGAATTACTGAAAAAATACAACAAGGACCCATTTCATATCCAGCATGCTCTTACCGTGGAGGCAGTGATGAAATGGTATGCAAAGGAGCTGGGATATGGTGAGGATAGCCAGTACTGGGGAGTTGTCGGACTTCTTCATGACATTGACTTTGAGCTTTACCCGGCGGAGCACTGTCTGAAAGCGCCGGAGCTTTTAAGGGAAGCCGGTGTGGGAGAGGATATCATCCATGCGGTATGCTCCCATGGATATGGCATTACGGTGGAGTGTGGCGCGACAATTGATGTGGAGCCGGTGCATGAGATGGAAAAGGTTCTTTTTGCGGCAGATGAACTTACAGGACTGATCTGGGCGGCTGCACTTATGAGACCGTCAAAGAGCACCAAGGATATGGAACTGAAATCCCTCAAGAAAAAGTATAAGAGCAAAGGCTTTGCAGCAGGCTGCTCCCGGGAGGTAATTGAGCGCGGAGCCGAGCAGCTTGGATGGGAGCTGGATAAGCTTCTTGACATGACACTTCAGGCCATGGCAGCCTCTGAGGATACCATTCAGGCAGAAATGGAAGCAGAGAGTTCTAAAGATCTGTAGACGAAGGAGATTCATCATGACTTCAACATTAGTAGCAGCAATCATTACAATTACATTGGCGCTGGTTTTTTACACAATCGGTGTATGGTCAGAGCATCGCGCGAAAACCCTTAAGGTGATACACTTGGTGTTTTTCTGGCTGGGACTCTGCATGGATACGACAGGAACCATGCTTATGTCAAGGATAGCAGACAGCAGTAATAAAAGCGGAATGTTTTCTGCCCATGGCGTAACGGGCCTTTTAGCGATTATTCTTATGATTATTCATGCCGTCTGGGCAACAATAGTTCTGGTAAAGAAAAGCGAAAACGCATCCAAAAACTTCCACAAATTTAGTTTGGTGGTATGGATTATCTGGCTGATTCCTTATATATTGGGAACAGTTATGGGAATGAATTAGAAAGGCAGGACGCTGAAAGCGTCAAAAAATCAAAAAAATTTTATTTTTGTAGTGCATATCATGAAAATGAATGGTAAAATAATAAAAGATTGCAGGGTTAGTACATCGGTAGTATGCGAGCTTCCCAAGCTTGAGAGGCGGGTTCGATTCCCGTACCCTGCTGTAAAAGCAAGCCCTGCCAGCAGGGCTTGCTTTTTTTAGGGACGTTCCTTTTGCCACGGACAGCGCCCATTGGCCGAATTGTGTGGCAAATATGTAAAAAAGGGGGAGAGTATCATGGGTTCAGATTGTACAGTAAAAATAGACGATGGATTCATCAATATTCGTGTCGGAGCAATCATTATGAGGGACAATGAATTCCTAATGGTCGGCAATGAAAGACAGGATTATTTGTATTCTGTAGGTGGAAGGGTGAAATTTGGAGAGACCGCGGAGGAAGCGGTGAAAAGAGAGGTTTTTGAAGAAACCGGCGTCAGGATGGAGGTGGATCACCTTGGGTTCATTCATGAGAACTTTTTCTATGGTGATTATGAAAAGAAAAAAGACAGGCTGATTTACGAGGTATCCTATTTCTTTTATATGAAGGTCCCAAAAGATTTTAAGCCGGAGTGTAAGAGCACTACCGATGATCATTTTAAGGAAAAGCTAGTCTGGGTTACTGCAGAAAGCGAAGTTACATACTATCCGGAGTTCTTTCGAACAGAATTGAAAAATCCCCAGAATTATGTGAAACATATGGTAACGGATGGAAGGAAAAACATAACCTGAAGAACGAAGCAAAAAAAGTGGAATAAGAGAATGACCTGATTGTGCAAGGGATACGAGGTCTTCAATGACTGCAAATGAGAAAAACTGGAAAAGAGTCAACGCCAACAAGGGAATTCAATGACTGTAAATGCAAAGAGCCGAAAAAGGGTCAATGCCAACAAGGAAATGCAATGACTGTAAATGCAAAAAGTCGAAAAAGGGTCAATGCCAACAAGGAAATGCAATGACTGTAAATGAGAAAAACTGAAAAAGAGTCAATGCCAGCAAGGAAATGCAATGACTGCAAATGAGAAAAACTGAAAAAGAGTCAACGTCCACGGGAAAATTCAATGACTGCAAATGCAAAAAGTCGAAAAAGAGCCAACACCCGCAGGATTCACAGAAGCCACACATAAGGAGTATTCGATAATTACATATTTAAGAAGTAATAAAGACCGAAAAGAGGAGATGGCACCAATGACAAAAGTAAATTTTTATAATGAAGTAGAGGATTCTCTGCTTAAGTTTGCCGTAATCATTGCAAGAAAAGATGGCAAATGGGTAGTCTGCAAGCATAAGGACAGAGAAACCTGGGAAGTACCGGGAGGCCACAGGGAACCGGGAGAAGACATTTTTGATACTGCCCGGCGTGAATTATATGAGGAAACCGGCGCGTTGGAGTATGATATTACACCGGTATGTGTGTATTCCGTAACAGCGCCCGACAATTTTGACGGAAAAGAATCTTTTGGAATGTTGTATTATGCAGATATCCATGCATTTGAAGAGGAGCTTCACAGTGAAATAGAAAGGATTTCCATTATGGACGATTTACCGGAAAAGTGGACCTACCCGGAGATTCAGCCGAAGCTGTTAGTGGAGGCAAAACGCCGGGGATATATATAAGGACGTTCCTTTTGCCAGGATAAATCGAAAGTATGAGGACAGGAAAATGAAGGTACTTATCGGAACAACAAATCCGTCAAAAGTAAAAAGATTTGAGGAGTTGCTGAGTGACTGCGAGATAGAGTTTTTGACCTTGCGGGATTTGGGAATTACGGAGGAACCGGAAGAGACAGGAAGCACACCGGAAGAAAATGCAGTCTTAAAAGCAAAATTCTACGGAAAATTTTTTGATGTGGTCATATGCAATGACTCCGGTTTGTATTTTGAGGAACTGGATATCAATGATGACAGGCAGCCCGGACTTAACATACGGACACCAAAATCCATGAAGCGCTTAGAGGACGAGGAAATGATCACCTACTATGCAACGCTGATCGCTTCTCTTGGTGGAAAGGTTTCGGCGTACTATCTGGACGGAATGGCAGTTTATAACAAGGGAAGAGTTTCATCCTTCATGGATAAGGAGTCTGCTGTGAGATGCAGTTCATTTTTCATGGTAGATAAACCCTCTGAAAAACGCCATGAAGGCTGGCCGCTGGATTCGCTGTCAAAATATAAAGATATAGACGAATACTTTGTGGATAAAACCATTGAGGATAGCAAGGAGAGTATCATTGTAAGCGATTATAAGGAAAAAATAGTAGCGTTTTTGAAAGAATCACTAAAATAACAATCAATCATACTAATTCGGAGTATAAATACAATGAAAATCAGAAAAATGTTGATAGAGGACTATGAAAAAGTATATGAGCTGTGGATGTCCTGCACCGGAATGGGACTGAACAATCTGGATGATTCGAAAGAAGGAATCGAAAAATTCCTGAATCGAAATCCGGATACATGCTTTGTTGCACAGGAGGATACCATCATCGGTGTCATTATGGCAGGAAACGACGGCCGCCGGGGATATATCTATCATACTGCAGTTCACCCGGAATACAGAAAGAGAGGAATTGCCGGACAACTGGTAGAAAAAGCAATGGAGTCTCTGGAAAATTTAGGCATCCACAAAGTAGCTCTGGTGGTGTTTGACAGAAACGAAGTGGGGAATACTTTTTGGGAGAAGCAGGGATTTACCGTAAGAAATGACCTTGTATACCGGAATAAAGCGTTGACAGAGATTCAGAGAATCGATACGTAAATTCATTCAGACACACAATTGTAAAATGGGAGATAAGTTTATAGATTCTTAAGAATTTTTATTAGCACTTGCGCTTGACGAGTGCTAATTGCGGTGCTATAACAAAGCTAGAACCTACGGACGATGAGCCGACAAGTGAATAAAAGAGCTGACAAAGGATGAAAGCTTGCCGCCGTAGGATGGTGGCAGGCTTTTTTTGGTTTGCGCGCCATGGACGCGCTCTAATGGGAGGTGAGTTATATGGCAAAAAGAGATTATTATGATGTCTTAGGTGTTCAAAAAAAGGCAAGCGATCAGGAAATTAAAAAAGCATACCGGAAGCTCGCAAAGAAATATCATCCGGATACCAACCCCGGAGATCAGAAAGCAGAGCAGATGTTTAAGGAAGTGACGGAGGCTTATAATGTGCTTTCCGATGAAGAAAAACGAAAGCTCTATGATCAGTTCGGTCATGCTGCTTTTGACGGAAGTATGGGAAGCAATCCGGAGGATTTTGCAAATTCTGCAAACGGGCCTTTCCGGTGGGAGCAAAACCAGAACGGCACACATACGGAATACTACTATAGTGGCAACATGGATGACATTTTCGGAGATATGTTCGGAAGCTTCTTCCAAAAAGGAAGGAGGTCCGGTCCCTTTGGCTCCGACACGGATTTCGGCTTTGAGGGAAGCAGGGCAGCGGATATCACCAGTGAAATTACCGTATCCTTCCGGGATGCTGCGCTTGGATGTGAGAAACGGATTACCTTAGATGATGGCAGCATAGGGCCTTTGGATGTAAAAATCCCTGCCGGAATTGCAGAGGGACAGACGATTCGTCTCAAAGGCAAAGGTAGAACTACACGGAACGGAAAGGCGGGAGATCTGCTGATTAAAATCTATATTCGAAAAGACAGTAAGTTCCGCAGAGAGGGAAAGGATGTTTATGTCTCACAAAGTATTCCGTTTACGACAGCGGCCCTTGGCGGCGAGGTTATGGTGGAAACACTTTATGGGCCGGTAAGGTGCAAGGTACCGGCGGGAAGTCAGGCCGGAAGTAAATTGCGATTAAGGAATAAGGGTATCGTTTCCATGAACAATAAGAATTCCTACGGAGATGAATACGTAATTTTACAGATTGACGTTCCGAAAAATTTGACGGAGAAGGAAAAAGCACTTTTGCGTGAACTGAAAGAGATCGAGGATAGAAAAACTGCTTAAAGGAGTACTAGGAAAACATGCCCTTTTTATGATAAAATGAAACCGATAATAAGAGACAATGACGAAAAGGTTTCATTTTCAAAATTGGATCATAAGGAGGGAACGCTGCCATGATCATAGATACGCATGTGCATATTGGCGGAGAAGCGGTAGGCTTTCATATGAATGAGGAAATGGTGCTTGAGGCGATGGATAAATATGGAATCGATTTTTCCGTTGTATCAAATTCCGATGCCGGGGAAGTGGACCATCAGCAGAAGCTTTTGCCGGAAGAGCTTCAGGTTTCACAGGAAGATGCACTTAGAAGAGCAATCCGGTTTGCAAGAAAACATCCGAAGAGAATCGGAGTTGCACCCTGGATAAAGCCTCTTACCCAGGGGATTACCAAAGAACTGGAGGAATTGATTTCCGATAACAGGGACATCATCTGTGCCCTGAAGGTTCATCCCTATCATTCCCATATTCAGCCTACCGACGAAAGAGTGCTCCCATATATTGAATTGGCAGAAAAGTACGACCTGCCCGTTATTTCCCATACAGGGCACGACGAGGACGATTCTCCGGTCCATCTGTATGAGGCTGCAAAACTGTTTCCAAAGGTTTCCTTCGTAATGGTTCACATGGGACTGGGCACAGATAACAAAGAGGCTTTGGAGCTTTTGGGAAAAGCAGATAATCTGTACGGAGATACGACCTGGGTTCCTATGGATACCACCATAGAGGCAGTGGAAAGATATGGAAGTAAACGCATCCTGTTCGGAAGCGACATGCCCATTGATGGAGTGGATACCTATGCACAGAATCCGAAGGGCGAGCGGTCTCTTTATCAGGACTATTTTCAGGAACTGCCGAAACGGATATCAAGGGAGGCATATGAGGATATCATGTACAAAAACGCGTTGCGCGTTTTTCATTTGAAGGATCGGATAGACTGATTCTATACAGTAGTCTTACTTTAACATTTTTTTGTACTCACTTGGCGTGCAGCCAATGTGCTTTTTAAAAAGTCTTGTAAAATAACCCAACTCATGGATTCCAACGCTGTTTGCCGCCTCGGCAACCGTGGAATCCGTGGTGTTAAAAATCTTAATCGCAGCCTGAATTCGTTCTTTATGAATATATTCTGTCAGGCTTTCCCCCATTTCTTTCTGAAACTGTCCGGATACATAGGAGGGATTTTTTCCCAGATATGCAGAGATGGTTGTCAGAGTCAATTCTTCCCCAAGATTTAAGGAGACATAATTTATAATGTTTCGGACAAGATAAGAATATTGAGACAGATTATGGTTTTTGACCAAGAGGCAGTATTTCCTTGCAATTTCGTAAGGAAGCAGCCAGCCCTGATCAAAATCATGAAGCTGATCAATTCTGGAAGCATACAACAAAAAAAGCTGGAGCGTGTGGTAAGGATGCACCTGTGTCGTAAGAAGCTTGCTGCAGCATATGGTATTTAAGAAACTCAGATATCCGCGGATGCTTCCTATGTTGTTCCCCAATATAGGCTTGAAATAATCCAGAAGTTCTTTCTTGTGCTGGTATACCAGGACGGTATTTCCGGTAACGAGTACATTCAAAAAATCATTCAGAAGATTCTGAACACGCTCTGTAATCTCATAAGTGAATTTCTGCATTTTATCTGCATTTGGAACAAAAGCGTGAGTTTCATTGGAAAAATTGATGTATTCCGGAACGACATGCTCATACTCTGGAATGTATTTTTCCAGCACACACTGAAGGGTTGTGACTAAATCGGAGATATTGACCAGGGGCAGACGCTGGTAAAAATGCCGCAAAGCTTCCTGCTTGGCGCCCTTCATGACATGGTCCTTTTCAATCTGAAGAACCTCCGGTGTGTAGATGGTTTTATCCCTCACAGGGCCCACAGAGATAAAATTCGGATGCTCCCCTGTGGTAGCGAGTGCAACAATATTGTAGAAATCCAGGGAACTTTTGATGACATACAGATGTAACTGGTTATCGGTTGCCTGGACCGCAAAAGCAGGGCTAAAATTTACATCTGCCCAAACCATATCCCGAAATCCCCAGTCAATTTTTTCAAGATTTTCGTAGGGGAAGGAAAAATACATGGAGTCTGCGCGGAAGGCAGAGGAGAGAACTTTCTGGATAAATGGAAAATCGTTTTGGATATGAGAGGTAGTTGAGGTTGTTGTCATGGCTTCTCCGAATCTTAATTGAAATTTTTTTTGCTTTTTTTAAAAATAACACAAAAATTGTTAGGATTCAAATAAAATTGTGCAAGTAGAATGCATATCTTCCTGTTACAATGCAGATAGTTACTTAAGCGACCGATTATGGAAAGGAGACGCAAAATGAGAAAGCTTTGGAATGAGGGCTGGTATTTTAATAAGACAGTTACAGGACCTGCACAGGAAGGCGTTGAGCCGGAAAGCTGGGAGAAGGTTGATTTGCCGCATACATGGAACGGAATAGATGGGCAGGACGGCGGAAACGACTATTACAGAGGAAGCTGCTGTTATAAAAAGACCTTAAAGAGAGAGGAAATTGAGGACGGCGAAGAGATCTATCTGGAATTTGAAGGAGTAAATTCTTCCGCAGATATATATGTTAACGGAAAACTGCTGGCACATCATGACGGCGGATATTCCACCTTTCGGTGCAATATTACAGAGGCGCTGCAGGAAGAAAACGAAATTTGTGTCGTTGCAGATAATGCACAGAATGATCATGTATATCCTCAGATGGCAGATTTTACCTTCTATGGCGGAATCTACCGGAATGTTTCCCTTCTGGGCGTAAACCGCACCAGATTTGATCTGGATTATTATGGCGGTCCGGGTGTGAGCGTAACACCGGAGGTGAAGGGAAAGGATGCACAGGTTTTGGTACAGGCGTATCTTAGCGGAACACAGGGAAATGAAACGCTGACCTTTACCATATGGGATAACGAGGAAAAAATTACAGAAGCACAGGCGGATGCAGCAAATCCAAAAGCTTCTATGACCATAGAAAATGTGCATCTGTGGAACGGACGCAAGGACCCGCATCTGTACACCTTAAAAGCAGTGTTAAGCCGTGGCGGAGAGGTGCTGGATGAAAGATGCGTGCGCTTTGGCTGCCGAAGCTTTTCCATTGATCCGGAGAGAGGATTTATTTTAAACGGAGAAAGCTATCCGCTTCGAGGCGTATCCAGACATCAGGACCGTCCGAAGAAAGGAAATGCGCTGTCAAGAGCGGATCATGAGGAGGATATGAACCTGATCTGTGAGATGGGTGCGAATACCATTCGTCTGGCGCATTATCAGCATGACCAGTATTTCTATGATCTGTGTGATGAAAGGGGTATGGTAATCTGGGCTGAGATTCCATATATTTCCCAGCATATGCCAAAGGGAAGGGAAAATACGATCTCACAGATGAAGGAACTGATTATCCAGAATTACAACCATCCGAGCATTGTGGTCTGGGGACTTTCCAACGAGATTACCATGGCGGGAGCAAAGGACCCGGATCTGCTGGAAAATCACCGGATCTTAAATGACCTTTGCCATGAGATGGATAAGACAAGACTTACCACCGTCGCTGTTGTTTCTATGTGCGGAATCGATGAAGAATATTTAACGATTCCGGATGTGATTTCCTACAATCACTACTATGGCTGGTACGGCGGAGACACCTCGATGAATGGAGAATTTTTCGATAATTTCCATGCAAAATATCCAAACCGCGCCATCGGTATGAGTGAGTATGGCTGCGAGGCATTGAACTGGCATACATCCGAGCCGGAGCAGGGAGATTACACCGAGGAATATCAGGCATACTACCATGAGGAGCTGATCAAACAGCTTTACACAAGACCGTTTATCTGGGCTACCCATGTATGGAATATGTTCGACTTTGCCGCAGATGCAAGAGCAGAGGGCGGAGAGGACGGAATGAACCACAAGGGTCTTGTTACCTTTGACAGAAAATACAAGAAGGATTCCTTCTATGCCTATAAAGCATGGCTGTCTGATGAGCCGTTTGTTCATATCTGCGGTAAGCGCTATGTGGACCGCGTGGAGGATGTGACCAAGGTGACGGTATACTCCAATCTGCCGGAGGTAGAGCTGTTCGTGAACGGGGAAAGCCTTGGCAAAAAGACCTCACCGGAGCATTTCTTCTACTTCGAAGTGCCGAACAAGGGAGAATCACAGCTTACTGCGGTAGCAGGCGATTGTAAGGATGAAAGCAAAATCCGGAAGGTAGAGGTTTTCAATGAGGACTATCGTATGAAGGAAACCGGAGATGTCATCAATTGGTTCGACATCACCACACCGGAGGGCCGTTTCTCCATCAATGACAAGATGGGTGATATCATGGCAACCTTCCGCGGCAAGCTGTTTTTGATGAAGCTGGGCAGCAGCATGATGAAAAAGAAAAAGCCCTCTGAAGGAGGCGATAAAAAGAACAGCATGGCGGGATTTACCATGAACGAAGGCATGATTAAAATGATGAGCGGATTTACGGTAAAGAGAATGCTGAACATGCTTGGAACAGCAGGATTGGAACCGCTGACAAAAGAAGAGATTTTAGAGATTAACCGGAAGTTAAACAAGATTAGGAAAAACAAATAGTTTTTAAAATTGGAGGGAAAAAATGAGTAATAAGGAAGTACGGCCTTTTGGCATAAAAGACAAATTGGGGTATATGTTAGGTGATGTCGGAAATGATTTTTCTTTTATCTTTGCAAGCAGCTTTGTGCTGGTATTCTATTCAAAGGTAATGGGCGTCAGCGCCGGGTTGATCGGCACCATGTTTTTAATCGCAAGATGTATTGATGCATTTACGGACATCGGTATGGGACGCATTGTAGATACTGCAAAAACTCGTAAGAACGGAAAGTTCCGTCCTTGGATTCTTCGGATGTGCGGACCGGTTGCAATCGCATCTTTTCTGATGTATCAGTCCTCGCTTCAGAACCTGCCATACGCAGCGAAGGTGGTATACATGTTTGTAACCTATATCTTATGGGGATCTGTATTCTATACATCCATCAACATTCCATACGGATCTATGGCATCTGTAATCTCACAGAACCCGAAGGACAGAAGCTCTCTTTCCGTATTTCGCTCCATGGGTGGAATGATTGCAGGAATCGTTATCAGTGTAGTATCTCCGTTAGTTATTTACTATACGGATGCTGCAGGAAACCAGGTTGTTAACTCTAGAAACTTTACCATTTTGGCAGGAATTTTCTCTGTCTGTGCAATCATCTGTTATCTTCTTTGCTATAAGCTTTGTACAGAGCGTGTGGTGTTAAAGGATAAGGGTGATTCTGTTTCGGCAGAGGAAATCAAAAAGGAAATTGAGATAGAAAAGAAATCTGTCAAAACTACAATCAAGGAGACTGTCGGAAGCCGGGCTTTGATCGGTGTGATCCTTTCTGCACTTCTGCTTTTGCTTGCAACCTTGATGTCACAGGGATTAAACAATTATCTGTACGCAGATTATTTCAAAGACACAAAGGCCCTTTCCCTGTCTGCAATGCTACAGCTTCCTGTTATGCTAATTCTTGCAGCTTTTTCCACAAAGCTTGCTGTAAAGTTCGGAAAAAGAGAATGCGGCATTGCTGGAATGCTCTTATCCGGTGTTATGTATGTACTTATTGGTATCTTACATATCCAGAATGTTTGGGTATATATCGGATTGATCTTCGTAGCTATGATCGGAATGAGCTTCTTCAGCATGCAGTGCTATGCGCTGGTAACAGATGTTATCGATGATAAAGAGGTAAGAACAGGAAAGAGAGACGACGGAACGATTTACGGAATTTATTCATTTGCACGTAAAATAGGACAGGCTCTTGCCGGTGGTATGAGCGGATGGGCACTGGCACTGATCGGCTATGATGAGCTGGCAGTTGCACAGACCGAGCAGGTAGCAAGGGGAATTTACAACGTATCAACGTTCTTCCCCGGTGTGGCATTCCTTTTGGGAGCAGCAGTGTTGTTCTTCATTTATCCGTTGAGCAAGAAGAAGGTAGAAAGCAATGTAAAGATACTGGAGATGCGCCACGCAAAATAATGCCGGAATAAAAATAAAAAGCATTCAGAATAATAACAGAAAGAGATGTAAGATGGAAAGTAAAATCTTGCATCTCTTTTTTCGTGCAAAAGACTCTGTCTTCGGCTTTTCTGGAAAATAGAAATTACATTGAAATGTGACGAAATATATATTATATTTTATTTGTGAAAAAGGGTCTTTTTTTACGGGGAGAGAATAAATGAGAAGAAAGAAAGTATTAATCCGCTTTACAGCTGCAATGGCTCTTTTTATGATCTGTATCATACTGGCAGTTGGACTTTCCCAGTATTGGAACAGAAACAGGAATTTGGAGCATGTAGACCAGTTTATCAATGAGCTTTCAAACAATACGGCAAAGCATGTATCGGATGTGTTTGACGACAAGTGTGATGCCATTGACTCCATTGCGTATCTGTATGGAAAAGCAATGCAGTCGAAGGAGGTGGATTCGGAGCTGCTTGCCGCCCTTGAAAAAAACGGAAGCTTTGACTGGATCCGCTTTGTTGCAGCCGATGGGACAGACTATACCAGTGACGGAAGTATTGCAAATGTGCAGGACCGGGAGTACTTTCTGCAGGGAATGTCCGGAAAATCCGGAATCTGTGAGGTTCTGGTATCAAGAATAAGCGGGGAAAAACTCATTGGCTTTTATGCTCCGGTGTATTTTGAGGATGAAATCTGTGGTATAATGGTGGGCTTTTTATCCGAGAGTACCATTTCAACGATACTGGATACCAGTTTGTACGATTATTTGGCGAACACATACATTGTCCGGCAGGATGGTGCAGTGCTTGGCCGGAATATGGCAGAAGCTTCCTTTGATATGAAAGAACTGAGTGAAGGAATTGGCTTTGTGGATTCTGTGTACAGAGAATCTGTGGTTTCCGCAGTGCAGAGACAGGAGCACTGTAAGTTCACCTTTCAAGGTACTGCAGATCAGTCGATTGGCTATGTTGTGCCGATAACAGGTACGGACTGGTCACTGATACAGATTTTCCCGTCCGAAGCCACAAGTATTGTTATGAAGTCGACACAGAAGGATGCAGTAAAGAGCCTTGGAATGCTTCTTACAATCTTTCTTGGATTCATAGGATATATCACAATCTCATATCGGAAATATGAAAAAGAAAAGTCAAAAGAGTATGCATACAATAAAGTGAATGCCCTTATGCGCTGTGTGTCCGAAGATTATGTATACCTGATTGATGTAGATCTTTCCACCCAGCGGGAGGTGCGCTATAAACTGTATTCCAGCGAGGGGATTACAGACTGGTCCGAAGGGCAGGATGGATATTCCCACTGCATCCGGGAATTTGCAGACCAGTATGTAGCGGACTATGACCGGGAGCGCTTTTTAAAAGCAACGGAGCTTACCGTGCTGCTTGAGGTGCTCCGTAAGCAGAATGCCTTTTATATAGAATACGATGCTGTTGTAAACGGGGAAACTCTGCAATTTCAAGGGAAATTTACAATTTCCGGGGATAATCAGTTTAAAAATCATATGCTGATCTCTATCCGTAATATTACAGAAAGCACAAAAGAGAGAAACGAAAAAGAGAAAGAGCTTGCGGAAGCAAGAAGAATGGCAGAGTCTTCCAGCAAAGCAAAGACGACGTTCCTCTTCAATATGTCCCATGATATCCGCACACCGATGAATGCTATTATCGGCTATACCAATCTGCTGGAGAATCATTTTGATGACAAGGAAAAGCTGCAGAATTATACAGGCAAGATTAAAACTGCCAGCAATTTTCTGCTGTCGCTGATTAATAATGTCCTGGAGATGGCGCGTATTGAAAGCGGAAAAATGCAGTTGGATGAAACCCTGTGGAATGTGGAGCAGTTTAATGACACTCTGATATCTGTATTTGAAGAACAGTTCAAGGAAAAGAATATCAGCTTCACCAGAGAAATACAGATTACGCACCCGGATGTTTTCTGTGATGCATTAAAACTAAAGCAGATTTATCTGAACATTTTAAGCAACGCCATTAAATATACGCCGGAAGGCGGAAGTGTCTCAATGACGCTCCATGAGCTCCCGTCTGAGAAAGAAGGATATGCCATGTATCAGTGCCGGATTACAGATACGGGCATTGGCATGTCGGAGGAATTCTTAGCGCAGATATTTGATGAATTTACAAGGGAAGCATCAGCGACAGAGAGTAGAATTGTCGGCTCCGGACTGGGAATGTCCATTGTCAAGAAATTGGTGGAATTCATGGGCGGAAGCATTGAGGTAAAGAGTCACCTTGGGGAGGGAACGACCTTTACCGTGACAATACCCCATAGAATCGCAGACAGAAGCAGCCTGGAGAGTATGAAAAACAATGTACTTGATTATTCCGAAGAAATATTTAAGCAAAAGCGCATTCTTCTTGCGGAAGACAATGACATGAATGCGGAAATTGCCATGGAGCTTCTCGGCAGTGTCGGATTTACCGTGGAGCGTGCCGAAGATGGAATTATCTGTGTCCATATGGTACAGGAGGCTCCGGAGGATTACTACGATATTATTCTGATGGATATTCAGATGCCGAACATGAATGGGTATGATGCCACGAAGAAGATTCGCAGGTTGGATGGAAAGAAATCAAAGCTTCCGATTATTGCAATGACAGCCAATGCCTTTGAAGAAGATAAGAAAAACGCGCTGGATGCAGGAATGGATGCGCATATTGGAAAACCGATTGAGATACCAAAGCTGATGGAGACACTAAGCAGTTTTTTTAAACAGGAAGAGAAGGTGGGACATGAATAATCTGGTGGGAATGGTTCAAAAAAAGAAATGGTTAAAGATGCAGGATAATCTGATCAAAGCACTCTCCATGCCTTATGAAAATGTGTATGTGGTCAACATGAAGACCCGTGAGGGAATCTGCTATCGCATGGGTCAGACAATGAGTGACCGGTATGGAAAAAAGTTTGCAGCCGGCAATTACGAGCAGAGTATCCTTGTCTATATTGAAAACGATGTGTTAGAAGAAGACCGGTATCTGTTTGATGAGGTTCGGACGATAGAAGGGGTAGAGGAGCTTTTGTCTGATAAGCAGATGTATTCTTTTTCTTACAGAGTATTCCGAAATGACCTTTTACAGTATTTTCAGTGCCAGATTGTAAAACCAAGCCGGGAGCGTGGAGAATTTGCAATTGCATTTAAGAATATTGATGAAGAAAAAAAGCAGGAGCTTCTGCAACAGCGAAAAATAGAAGATGCTCTTGCAAAAGTGGAAAAAATCAATGAGACACTGCGGGATGAAATGGAAATTGCAGGAGCATTAAGCAAGGACTATCAGGATGTTGTGCTTTTGGATCTGACCAATGATACTGCAACAACCATAAAGCGTGCCGGAGTGATTCTTGCGGAGGAAGAACGGGTATTAAGACGCTCCTATAGTGACACCTGGGATTACTATATCTTAAAGTATGTCGTAGAAGAAGACAGGGAAGCTCTTTATGCCGCCATTGACCGTGAGGTGGTACAGAAAAAGCTTGAAAAAAGCGATGAATATATCTTCAACTATCGTGTACGCTATGATGAAACGGGAATTCACTATTTTCAGGTCGTATTTCTTCGAATGTTTTCCAGACGGGCTAAGGAAGGCAGAATCATTTTAGGCTTTCGAAATGTGGATACCATGGTGGAGGAGGAGCGCAAACGGACAAAGGCCATCGAGGCACAGAGTGAAATCATTGAAGGACTCGGTTCCGACTACTATTCGGTGCTTCTTGTAAATCCCACAACAGATTTGGTGTCGATTTATCGTGCAAAAAGCGAAGATGGTCATGCGATTGCAAAACATTTTGATAGAAATGATTACTGTTGGTCGAAGGGAATCTGCAGTTATGCCAAAGACCAGGTTTCGGATAAATTCCGCGAGGAATTTGTAGAAAAGCTGTCTCTTGAGCGCATGCGTGCAGGAGGAGAAGATTATTCCTTCATATACGAAAAGCTTACAGAAGGAAAAAGCATCTATTTACAGGCGAGAGTAGCCTTCGTGCAGGAAAAGGATGGCGGATTTGTTGCCGTAATCGGTACGAGAAATGTCGATGAGTTAATCCGCAGGGAACAGGAACAGGAAATGGCGCTGCAGGAAGCCTACGATGCCGCAGAGGCTGCAAATAAGGCAAAGACAGCCTTCCTGTCCAACATGTCCCATGACATCCGTACACCAATGAATGGCATTATCGGTATGACAGCAATTGCAGCAGCACATATCGATGATAAGGAACGAGTGCAGGACTGCCTGCAGAAAATTACGCTGGCAAGCAAGCATCTGCTTAGTCTTATCAATGAAGTTCTTGATATGAGCAAAATCGAATCCGGCAAGGTAGAGCTGGTGGAAGAGGAGTTTAATCTTTCAGATCTGGTAGATAACCTTCTTACCATGACGAACGCACAGCTTGCGGAGCATCATCACGAGCTGTCCGTAAATATCTCCGGGGTAACCCATGAGGCTGTAATCGGTGACAGCCTGCGCATACAGAAGGTATTTACAAACCTGATGGGCAATGCCGTGAAATTCACACCGGATGGAGGAAAAATACGTCTTACCATATTGGAGCGTCCATGCAATCAGGCCAAAGTCGGATGCTACGAATTTATTTTTGAAGATAACGGTATAGGCATGAGCGAGGAGTTCTTAGAGCAGATCTTTGAACCTTTTGCAAGGGCGGTAGACGGAAGGGTTAATAAAATACAGGGAACAGGACTCGGTATGCCGATTGCCCGCAATATTGTCCATATGATGGGCGGTGATATCAAGGTAGAAAGTAAGGAGGGAGTCGGCTCACGTTTTACGGTTACCATATACCTAAAGCTTCAGGACACTATACAGGAACAGTATGACAAGTTTATTGATTTGCATGTACTGGTTGCAGATGATGATCCTCTTAGCCTGGAATCCTGCTGCTGCATCCTGAACGATTTTGGAATGAAGGCAGAAGGTGTCTCAAACGGCCGTAAGGCAGTAGAACAGGTTGTGCTTCGCCATGAGCAGAAGCAGGATTATTATGCATGTATCATTGACTGGAAGATGCCCGAAATGGATGGAATAGAAACCACGCGGGCAATCCGCAAGGCCGTAGGTGATGAGGTGCCGATTATTATCATTTCTGCTTATGACTGGTCGGATATCGAGCAGGAGGCAAGGGCAGCAGGAGCAAACGCATTTATCAGCAAACCGCTGTTTGGCTCTAGGCTGGCAAGAGCATTCAATACTTTGATAAGTGGAAATGAAATAAAAGAGGCAGATACGACCATCGAAAAATTGGAAGAGATGAATCTGTCAGGATATCGGGCACTTCTTGTGGAGGATAATGAACTGAATACAGAAATTGCCACAGAGCTTTTAGAAATGACAGGAATCAAAGTCGAATGTGCGCCGGACGGAACCGATGCAGTGGATAAGATCATCGGCTGCGAAGACGGATACTATGATATCATTTTAATGGATATCCAGATGCCGAAAATGAATGGTTACGATGCAACGAGAGCAATACGTGCCATGAACCGCAATTACTGCCGAAAGGTGCCGATTATCGCCATGACTGCCAACGCATTTGCAGAGGATGTTTTAGCAGCAAAAACGGTTGGGATGAATGAGCATATAGCAAAACCACTGGATTTAAACATTTTATATAAAACCCTAAAGAAGTGGATTGGGTAGAAGTAAGGATAAAAAAATAGCAGGGAATAAGGATGAGAAGAAAAGCAAACAACAAAAAGCGAATGATTTCACTAATGATATGTCTGATGACGATGTTTGTCCTATTCAGACCGATTTCGGTATCCGCCGATGAAAAAAGCGAACCGAAGGTGGTGCGTGTGGGCTGGTATAAAAGTCCGTATAATATCGCCGGCGCAGATGGAGGGCGAAGTGGATACGGATATGATTACCAGCAGGCGGTTGCTGCCTACACGGGATGGGAATATGAGTATGTTTCCGGCGAATGGTATGAGCTGTTGCAGATGCTTGAGAACGGAGAAATCGATCTGCTGACAGATGTCTCCTACAAACCGGAAAGAGAGAATGATATGCTGTTCTCGGCCCTTCCTATGGGAGAAGAGCAATATTATATTTACGCAGATTTAGACTATACAGATATTTCAATATCGGATATCAGTTCATTAAATGGGAAAAAAGTCGGTATTATCGCAGACAGCATCCCCCTTGATATGTTTGCAAACTGGGCAGAGCAAAACGAGATACAGGCACAGGTCATTGAGATGATCGGTTTTTCTGACGTCAAAGAGATGCTTCAGTCCGGAGCGCTTGACTGTATTGTTTCAACAGAGGCAACGGAGAAAAATAACAGTTTTTTACATAAGATTGCCGGTATTGGAGGCTCGGATATTTATTTTGCCATCAATAAGGAACGTGGGGATTTAAAGGAAGAGCTGGATGACGCAATGAATAAGATTGCCGGTACAAATCCGTTTTTTGATGAAGAATTGTACCGGAAGTATATCGCTTCATCCCCTGCAACTGTTCTCTCGTCAGATGAAATCGCATGGCTGGAGGAACATGGACGGATTAAAATCGCTTATCTTAGAAACAATCTTGCATTCAGCGGGATTGATCCGGATACAGGGGAACTGATTGGCGCCCTTGCCGAGTATATTAATTTTGCAAATACCTGCATGGAGAATCGAACCATCGAATTTGAGGCTGTTCCATTTGATAACATCTGCCAGGAGATGGAAGCTTTAAAAAATCATGAAGTAGATGTAATTTTTCCGTTGAACAGAAACTTATATTATGCGGAAGAGAATGCTCTGATGTTTTCGGACACCGTGCTTACTACACCGATGGCGGCAGTAACCACAGATCATTTGTTTAATGAGTCAGAAGTGCATACCGTTGCATTTCTGAAAGACAATATCGCTTTAAAGCTGTATCTTACCAACAATTACCCGGACTGGGAGATGATTGAATGTACGGATCCACAGGAGCCGGAGCAGCTTGTGCGCAAAGGCAGGGCAGACTGCTTCATTACCAGCGCACACAAGGTAAACAATTATTATGATATCAAGAGCCTGTATTGTGTATACCTGTCAAAAAGCGGAAATATGGCATTTATATCGAACCGGGAAGATACAACCCTGATGTCGATTCTGAATAAAACCATCCGGGTGATGCCGGATACGATTATGAGCGGTGCCCTTTCCATGTATGCGAACCCGGTTCGAAAGACAACCTTTAAGGACTTTATGAAGGATAATGCCATTGCGGTCTCTGTGACCATGATTCTGGTATTCGCCTTAATTCTTGCAACGATTCTGCTGCTTTTGAAGAAGGCAAAAAAGGCAGAGGCACTTGCAAAAGAGTCCGAAAAAAATGCGATGGCACTGAATGAAGAACTGCAGAAAAACCAGGAGAACTTAAAGCTTGCACTTGCAGCAGCGGAGCATGCCAACGCAGCGAAAACAACCTTCTTAAACAATATGTCCCACGACATTCGCACTCCGATGAATGCAATCATCGGATTTACGGCACTTGCGGCCTCACATATTGATAATAAAGAAGCCATACTGGATTATCTTGGGAAAATATCTACCTCCAGCAATCATCTGCTCAGTCTGATCAATGATGTGCTGGATATGAGCCGCATTGAGAGCGGAAAGATGGTAATTGATGAGAAAGAGGTACATCTGCCGGATATTTTCCATGATCTTCGTGTGATTGTGCAGCCAAATGTAACGGCAAAGCAGCAGGATTTCTTTATTGATACCCAGGACGTTAAGACGGAATATATTATCTCCGATAAGCTGCGTTTGAATCAGGTATTTCTGAACATCATTACCAACGCGATAAAGTTCACACCTGTTGGTGGAACCATAAGCATCCGTATCATAGAAAGACCTTGTTCCAGGGAAGGATATGCCCGTTTTGAATTTCGGATCAAAGATACTGGAATTGGAATGAGCAAGGAATTCCAGGAGCATATTTTCGAAGCATTTACCAGGGAACGCTCCACGACCATGAGCGGTATTCCGGGAACCGGCTTAGGAATGGCAATTACAAAGAATATCGTAGATATGCTTGGCGGTACGATTGAAGTGGTAAGCGAAGAAGGAAAAGGAAGCGAGTTCATCGTTGAGCTTCAATGTAAGATCGGAGGAACGAAGACGAAATATGAACCCATTCCGGAGCTCGAAAATTTCCGTGCCCTTGTGGTGGATGATAATGCGGATACCTGCATCAGTGTCAGCAAAATGCTCCGGGAAATCGGAATGCGACCGGATTGGACAACCACGGGAAAAGAATCCATTATCCGTGCAAAGGAAGCATTTGAAGAGGGGGATGCATTTAAAGCATATATTATCGACTGGCTGATGCCGGATATGAATGGAATAGAAACCGTGCGTCGTATCCGACAGGTTATTGGCGATAGTGCTCCGATCATTATTTTGACAGCCTACGATTGGGCAGACATTGAGGAGGAAGCATTACAGGCAGGGGTTACGGCCTTTGTATCAAAACCGCTGTTTATGTCGGATCTTCGGGAAGTGTTAACGAGACCAATATGTGCAGGCAAGATGGAAGAGACAGAAAGCAAACTGGATTTTCAAGGAAAGAAGATACTTCTTGTTGAAGACAATGAGCTTAATCAGGAGGTTGCGGTTGAAATCCTTCAGGAATCAGGATTTGTTGTGGAAGTTGCAAATGACGGAGTGGACGCAGTAGAGATCATGAAGCTGGCAAAGCCGGATCAGTATGATGTAATCCTTATGGATGTTCAGATGCCTCTAATGAACGGGTATGAAGCAACCAGACAAATCCGGAAGCTGCAGGACCCTGTAAAGGCGAAAATACCAATTATTGCAATGACGGCAAATGCCTTCGATGAAGACAGACAGGCAGCCTTTGATGCCGGAATGAATGGTTTTGTGCTCAAACCCATTGAGATTCCGAAGCTGATTGAAGCCTTGGAAAATGTGCTGGGATTATAAGGAAGAGGCAGGAGCAATTATTGACAGTGATATAAAGAGATATTATAATAGTAAAGATTCCTAATATTGTAGAAAAAATGAAGTACATTAATATCAGAAAAGAGGACGAAGCATGAAAATTACAAATGATATTAAATATGTAGGCGTGAATGATCACAAGGTAGATTTGTTCGAAGGCCAGTATATTGTTCCAAACGGAATGGCATACAATTCCTATGTAATTATGGATGAAAAAATTGCCGTTATGGATACGGTAGATGCGAATTTTACAGAGGAATGGCTGGACAATGTAAGTAAGGTTTTGGGAGACAGAAAGCCGGATTATCTGGTAATCCAGCATATGGAACCGGACCACTCAGCAAACATTGCACAGTTTTTAAAAGCTTATCCACAGACAACTCTGGTGGGAAATGCAAAGACCTTTACCATGATGGATCAATTTTATAAAGTAGATTCTGCAGTCGAAAGACTGGCGGTAAAGGATGGAGAAACCTTAAATCTGGGAACCCATACGTTAACCTTCGTGTTTGCTCCGATGGTTCACTGGCCGGAGGTTATGGTTACCTACGACAGTACCGACAAGGTATTGTTCTCCGCAGACGGATTCGGAAAATTTGGTGCCCTGGACGTGGAGGAGGAATGGGACTGCGAAGCCCGCAGATACTATTTTGGCATTGTAGGAAAGTACGGCATGCAGGTACAGAAGCTGTTGTCCGTAGCAAAAACTCTTGACATCCAAACTATTTGTCCGCTTCATGGACCAATCTTAACAGAGAACTTGGGACACTATATCGGACAGTATGACACCTGGTCCTCTTATCGCCCGGAAAATGAGGGTGTCATGATTGCCTATGCATCCGTTTACGGACATACTAAAGCTGCCGCAGAGCAGTTGGCAGAGAAATTAACGGAAAAGGGCTGCCCAAAGGTGGTACTTGCAGACCTTGCAAGAGAAGATATGGCAGAGTGCGTGGAAGATGCATTCCGCTACGACAGACTGGTACTGGCATCCATCACCTACAACGGAGACGTTTTCCCGTACATGAAGACCTTTATCCATGACCTGACAGAAAGAAATTACCAGAACAGAACCGTAGCCTTTATGGAAAACGGAAGCTGGGGACCGATGGCGGCCAAAACCATGAAGAGCATGCTGGAGGGATGTAAAAACCTTACCTTTGCAGAAACGACAGTAACCGTTCGGTCTGCACTTAACGATGCCAGCGAAAGCCAGATTGCAGCATTGGCAGATGAGTTGTGTAAATAAAGAATTCCTATTTCGGATTTGAATCAGAATTGTAGGATTTGGCAAGATTTGAGGTGTTGGAGCTGTCGTATACCTAAAATTCTCGAAAAACAGCCTCAAATAGCGGATTTTTCAGGCAAATTGTATTATTTTGAAGAGCTTATTTCGCTGTATACCTAATATTTGCAATTTCTTAGGTACAGGCTAAAAATGAACCGGCGAAAACATACAATCGACCATAAAAAGCGCAGCAGTACTAAATCCGAAATTGAAATACGTGATTTACAGAATAGCCCTGGAAATATTCCGGGGCTAGAACTTTTTGAATAGATTTATTCCTAAACTCCCATTTCGGAAATGTGTTCCTAAATGCTCCGGGGGAACATTCCGTAGGTATGAAAATTGAAATGAAATGGCATGATATGGATAGCATGTGTAAACGATAGAAAGAGAACTGTGGTTTTGCAGGAAATGATAAAAGGAGAGGAACTATTATGGAAGGAAAGATGATCTTACAGGAAGCACAAGGGTTTTTGGATGAGTTACAGGAGATACGCCGCACGCTGCACCAGCATCCGGAGCTGGGATTTGATCTTAAGTTTACAAAGCCTTATGTAAAACAGAAGCTGGAAGAAATGGGATATGAGCCCATCGAAATGGGGAAGGCAGGGCTTGTTGCACTTGCTGGTGGAAAAAAGCCGGGAAAAACCATCCTGCTTCGTGCTGATATGGATGCGCTTCCCATTAAAGAGGAGGCAGAGGTAAGCTTTGCCAGCAAGGAAGAAGGAAAAATGCATGGCTGCGGACATGATATGCATACGGCAATGCTCTTAGGGGCAGCAAGGCTGTTAAAGAACCATGAGGATGAGATTGAAGGAACGATAAAGCTGGAGTTTCAGCCTGCGGAGGAAATCTTCCAGGGCTCTCCGGATATGATTTCAGCAGGCTTATTGGAAAATCCAAAGGTTGATGCGGCTATTATGCTACATGTAGTAGCAGGAATGCCGATGCAGGCGGGAGTGCTTATGGTTCCCGGAGGCGGAATCAGCGCCGCATCCTGTGAGCAATATCATATAACCGTAAAAGGAAAGGGAGGCCATGGTTCCACACCCAATAACTGCATAGATCCAATCACGGCGGCTGCACAGATGCATATTGCATTACAGGAAATCAATAGCCGAGAGTTGGATGCAAACGCATACGGTGTATTTACAACCTGCCGGTTTGAGGCAGGAATGACCTCCAATGTAATTCCGGATACTGCCGAGATGTGGGGAACCATTCGTACCGTTGACCCGGAAAATGAGGTGGGCGAATACATCAAAAAGAGAATGAGCGAGATCTCTCAGAGCATTGCCACAGCTTTTCGCTGTGAGGCAGGAGTAGAATATTATGATTATTGCCCATGTATGGTCATAGATCCTGAGCTTTCCCAGAAGGTCTTAGGCTATGCAAAAGATTTGTTAGGACAGGGGGCAATGGACATGACCAGTATTACCGGAGGAAAAGCAGGCGGCGGAAGCGAAGACTTTGCCTTTGTAAGCCACCATGTGCCGACGGTAAGTATGTTTATTACAGCAGGCAACTCCGAGGAGGGGTATCTGTACAGCCAGCATAACCCGAAGGTTCGATTCGATGACTCCATGCTGTACTATGGTTCTGCGGCATATGCTTATATCGCCCTTCGCTGGCTGAAGGAACAGTCCTAATAAAAAACGAAAGAATATATTGCAAAACGTCCGCTCCTTGCGTTATAGTAGCAAAGGAAGAGTTTTACAATCAGTTTAAATATGGAGGATATAAGAATGGTAGCATGGAATAATTTTGATACCCTGAACTCTTATAAGGATCTTACAGAGAACACAAAGAAGGTAAATCTTGCAGAAGTAATGTCGGGAGAAAATGGCGCTGATCGTGTAAAAAAGTATAGCGTAGCTATGGGAGCCGGACTTGTATATAATTACGCAGCAAAGGAAGTAGATGAGGACATCCTTGCAAAATTGGAAGCATTGGCAAAGGAAGCACAGCTTACAGAAAAATATGAAGCATTATACAACGGCGAGGTTGTAAACACCGGAGAGAAGCGTCTCGTACTTCACCAGCTGACCCGCGGACAGTTAGGAAACGCCGTAACTGCAGATGGTGTGGATAAGAGAAGCTTTTATGTAGAACAGCAGAATAAAATTGCTGATTTTGCAAAGAAAGTACATTCCGGAGAAATCACAAACGCAGCAGGGGAAAAGTTCACAACGGTGGTACAGATTGGTATCGGCGGAAGCGACCTTGGTCCTCGCGCAATGTATCTTGCCTTAGAAAACTGGGCTAAGAAAAACAATACCTTCAAGATGGAAGCAAAGTTCATCAGCAATGTTGATCCGGACGATGCAGCAGCAGTTTTGAATTCCATCGATGTTGCTCACTCTATTTTCGTATTGGTATCTAAGTCAGGAACAACACTGGAGACACTTACAAACGAGTCCTTTGTAAAGGATGCCCTTGCAAAAGCAGGACTGGATGCATCAAAGCATATGATTGCTGTAACAAGCGAGACTTCACCACTTGCAAAGAGCAGCGATTACTTAGCAGCATTTTTCATGGATGATTATATCGGAGGACGTTTCTCATCTACCTCAGCAGTAGGAGGAGCCGTTCTTTCCCTCGCCTTTGGACCGGAGGTATTCGACCGTTTCTTAAAAGGAGCAGCCGAGGAGGATGAGCTTGCCAAGAATACAGAGCTTCGCAAGAATCCGGCAATGTTAGACGCACTGATCGGAATCTATGAGCGTAACGTTCTTGGATATCCGGCAACGGCAGTGCTTCCATATTCACAGGCACTTTCCCGTTTCCCTGCACACTTACAGCAGCTTGACATGGAGTCAAACGGAAAGTCTGTCAACCGTTTTGGTGAGCCTGTAGATTATGTAACCGGACCGATCATCTTCGGTGAGCCGGGAACAAACGGACAGCATTCCTTCTACCAGTTACTGCATCAGGGAACGGATATTACACCACTTCAGTTCATCGGATTTAGAAACAGCCAGATTGGAACTGACGTAGATATTCAGGGAAGCACAAGCCAGCAGAAGCTTTGCGCAAACGTAGCAGCTCAGATCGTTGCATTTGCCTGCGGAAAGGCAGATGAGAATAAGAACAAGAATTTCGAGGGAGGACGCCCTTCAAGCATCATCATCGGAGAGCAGCTTACACCGGAATCACTTGGTGCACTGCTTGCACATTTTGAGAATAAGGTAATGTTCCAGGGCTTCGTATGGAACATCAACAGCTTTGACCAGGAGGGAGTACAGTTAGGAAAGGTTCTGGCAAAGAAAGTACTTGCTCATGAGACAGATGGTGCATTAAAGGTATATAGTGATTTACTGAACATTTAATTTTAAAAAGAAACATATTCTGCTCCGGAAATGGCCAAAACAAGCCGTTTCCGGAGCTTTTTCTTTTTGGATGGTTTGGTTGAAAAAAGCGTGACTTTAAGGTACTATGAGAAAAGAAGCCGATGGCGGATTTTAAGGAGAAAGAAAAAGAATGGAAACCTGGTTTTATGAAGTAGTGAGTATAGATGGCGACTATGCGCATCTGAGGAGAACAGACATACCCTCGGAGGATTTAAAGCTTGTGGCAAGGGCACTTCTTCCAATGGAAATTGCAGAAGGAACGAAGCTCAAATACGAATTGATGCAGTACGAGATTATATAATACGATGAATGGAACTGAAGAAGACATTTCAGAATATGTAGAAGGAATTGATATGTGGAAAATCGTACGGATATTTGACGGAGATTATGGCTGCGAGGAATTGGAGCCGGGAGAAAAGCCAAAGGTTTCCGTTACATTGGAAAATGAGAATGGAGAGAATAGAATTCTTTCTGTTGAAGATGATTGGTTAATAGAAAATCACTTAGATGTGAACTCTATATGGAAAGAAGAGATGCAGGCATGAGCTTTTTTGATAAGTACAGGAAAACAAATAAGGAATTAGATGTAATTTTAACAGGTGTTGCAAATAATGCAGCAAATAATTACAAGGATGCCGCGCAGAAATACTTTAAAGAGTTTCTGGTGAAATTTGAGGAGTTAAAAGCTTCCGGAAAGCTAAATGAAAAGCAGTTGAGTTTTTATGAGGGGCAAAAGACTAAGTACGAGAAAGAATTGAAAGGATTTCATCACTAGTGTATCTGATATCCGTATATTTTGATGGGAAAACCAACCGAATATTGCAAAAGTACATCGATCAGATTGCGCAGAAGACAGGAAATGCGTTTATGACAGAAAATCGGGTGCCGCCTCATATGACGATTTCTTCCATAGAGGCCCGGAATGTAGAAGTATTGATTCCTGCATTTGAGACTTTGAAGGGGCACTTGCAATCGGGAGAGATTCAGTTTGTGTCTGTCGGCCAGCTTTTTCCCTATGTGATGTATGCAGCACCGGTACTAAATGAATATTTGCAGAATCTGTCAAGCCAGGTATATGAAGCAGTAAAGGATATAGAAGAAACTTCTATAAGCAAATTTTATAAACCAGGTAGCTGGCTTGCCCATGTAACTCTTGGGAAAACACTGGACAAGGATCAGATGAAAAAAGCATTTGAAGTGATGCAGGAGAACTTCGTGCCGTTTTCTGCCACCGTAGCAGAGATTGGGCTTGCGAAGGTCAATCCTCATGAAGATGTAGTGCGATTCGAACTTAATTAGCAGGAAAATGAAGGAAATGTGTCGCTTTAAAAGAGACAAGTAAAATAGGAGTATGTATTTTGCTCTGATAGTGCTTTATGGAATATTTATAAAAAGATATGATAACTACAGCAACAAACAACACATAATAAAGGAGAAAAACTATGAGCAAGGAAAATGAAAGATTTATGAAAACGTATTCACAAGGAGCAGTGAATGTTACGGAAATTTGGGTGGATAAAGAAACCGGTGTTAATTATATGTATCATGAAGCCGGTTATTCCGGTGGACTTACTCCGTTACTTGACCGGGAGGGGCGCCCAATCATCACGCCGATAACCAGCCTTAACAGCTAGTTGGCATTGCTCTAAGTATCAAGTAGGAGATATGACATGCAAAAAACGAAGCTTCACATTCTTTTATTTGCAATGATACTGATTTCGTTTGTATCATCATTATTGATTTCTTGCGGGAAGGAAGATTCTATGAAGAACCATACATTTGAACAGATTACCCAGGAAGAGGCAAAGCAGCTTATGGACACAGAGGAAGGGTATGTAATTTTGGATGTCCGTGAGCAGGAGGAGTATGATGCAGGGCACATACCAAATGCAGTATGCTATCCATACGCAAGCATTGATGAAAGCTTTTCTGAAATTTACCCGGACAAGTCCCAGCTTTTCCTAGTGTACTGCAGGAGTGGAAACAGAAGTAAAATTGGCGCGCAGACTCTGGCGGATTTGGGGTATACAAATGTAAAAGAGTTTGGTGGAATCAATACCTGGCCCTATGAGACAGAGTAGTAGATCAACAGAAGAGAGGAAAAATCAATGAGCATAAAAAATATAGTATTTGATCTGGGAGGCGTACTCGTAGACTTCCACCCGGAGGTGGGAATGAGAGCAATGGGACTTTCCGAGGAAGCGATTTCGGTGTTCCTGAAAAACATTTTTTCCGGTCTGTGGGAGGAATGTGATAAATACCCATATGAGATGGAAGAGATTCGAAGTCTGTTTAAATCCCGTGTTCCCGGATACGAAAAAGAGGTAGATATGCTTTGGGATAACCTTACAAAGGTGACCGGAGTCCGTCCGTATACAGAAAAATGGTTGACAGAACTGAAAGAAAAAGGCTATCAGCTGTATGTCCTTTCCAATTACGGAAAATGCTCCTTTGAGATTAACTCGAAGCTATATGATTTCTTAAAGTACATGGATGGAATGGTGATTTCTTATCAGGTGGTAGAGCTTAAGCCGGAACCCGGAATTTACGAATGCCTTTTGGAAAAGTATGAGCTGAAGCGGGAGGAATGTGTCTTTATCGACGACCGGCAAATCAATGTGGATGGAGCAAAAGCCTGTGGAATAGAGGGGCTTTTGTTTACAACCTATGAAGAGACAAGTGCAAAATTAGATCAGTTGCTGGAAGCATAAGGATGATAAAGAAGAATGAGTGAAAAAATGAATCGAAAAATTTTAATCACAAATGATGACGGAATAGATTCCGATGGCATCATACGTCTGGCAAAAGCTGCGCAGAAATTTGGGGAGGTATGGGTTGTCGCACCGGACGGACAAAGGAGTGCAATGTCCCACAGCATCACCCTAAGACATGGAATTGAAGTGCATCCATATGAATTCCCGGTAGAAGGAGTTCATGCTTACGCGACCACGGGAACACCGGCAGACTGTGTACGAATTGGCGTATTGAATATTGTTCCGGGGAGACCGGATACGGTTTTTTCCGGGATCAATTATGGATATAACTGCGCCACGGATATTCAGTATTCCGCTACGGCGGGGGCGGCCTTTGAGGCCTCTTTTCAAAAGGTACATACCATTGCTTTTTCAGAGGGAGCAAGCCACTGCCACGAGGTGACAGATGCATACTTAGAACAGGTTATGGGCGAGCTGCTGGATGCACCCCTTTGCTATGGACAGATCTGGAATGTGAATTTCCCGGACTGCAAGCTTTCGGACTGCAAGGGAGTGTTAAGAGAGCGTAAGGTCTCACATGGCGGTTTTTACCGTGACAGATATAGGGAAGAAAAGCTTGCGGACGGAGGCATACGCTACTTGGTAGACGGAGTCTACAATGAGGATGCCGAAGATGGGACAGATTTTCGTGCACTGGTGGATAAATACATATCGATCGGGGTTGCCACGAATATCAGCTAAGGAAAACCCGGTTGATTTTGAAGTTGGTTTTGCTAAAATAATTTTATGAATATAAATCCCACATTATGAGATTTGGAAGAGAGGTAGAAAAAATGGAATTTAAAGATTTACAGGCTGCTATGATCGCAGCAATGAAAGCAAAGGATAAAGAGCGCAAGGAATCCATTTCCGTATTGGTTTCCGCAGCAAAAAAGATGGCAATTGATGCAGGCTGCCGTGAGGATATCCCGGAGGATATGGTAAATCAGGCAATCCTAAAAGAGATGAAGAGCGTAAAGGAACAGATCGATACCTGTCCTGCAGACCGCGTAGAGTTAAAGGAATCCTACGAGAGAAGATATGCGGTAATGTCTGAATTCGCACCAAAGATGCTTTCTGCCGAGGAGATTAAGGAAATCCTTACTTCTAAATTTGCAGAGGTTCTTGCGACAAAGAATAAGGGACAGATTATGAAGAACGTGATGCCGGAGCTTAAGGGAAAAGCAGACGGAAAACTGATTCAGGAAGTAATTGCAGAACTCATTGGGTAACTCCCATTTTACAATTATGTGTCTGAATGAATTTGCGTATTTGAATCAGAACCCACTCTCGTTTGTAAAAAG
>JBJENM010000087.1:0-2572 GCA_051880175.1 Agathobacter sp.
GGTACTTTATTCGACTTCAATGTAATCGACATCAATCGGTTGCTTTTTTCTAATATACTTGGACGCATAGATAACGGAACAAAAGCTTTGGATGCTGTCCACAATCAGTGACAAACCGATAAATATCATGAGAGTCATGGAGCCCTCAAAAGGATCCAGTATCAGCAAAAAGGAAAACAGAATGCTAAGGATGGAAAGCAAAAGCATGCTCCACCACTTGCGCAATCCCAGCCGTTTCAAATCAATTGCCATTTGCAGCTTGAAGATACTGTCAATCATAATCATGATTCCGATTACAATCGGTAATACCAGGATCACATGTTGGGAACGGGAAAAGAAAAAAACGGCCAATAGGATATCCAGTAACCCCAACGGGAATTCATAATAGTGAAAGAAAGCGCTCACTCCTCGCCGGGTATAGCAAACAATCCTGACAATGCCTGTGATCAAAATGAGCACTCCAAACAAGTAGCACAGCACTTTCGCAGAAATATAGGGCCATATTACAAGGCACAATCCTAATATCATCATGGCAAGTGAAATGCCAATAAAAGTCCATTTCAATTTTTTTGCGGTTTTCATGGCAGATTCCTTTCTCTAAAATCTATGGGAGCTCAAACTTGCATCAGCCTTCCAGAATGCTCATAAACTCATCGCCGGTAATTGTTTCTTTCTCGTAGAGAAATTGCGCCAATTCATCCAGCTTGCTACGATGATCCATCAGAATCTGTGTAGCCTTTTGGTGCTGCTTTTTCACAAGTGCAATCACCTGACGGTCAATTTCTGCCTGCATCTCGGCTGAACAGGCAAGGGAGGTATCTCCACCCAGGTACTGATTGGCTACTGTCTCCATAGCAACCATATCAAAGTCTTCACTCATACCGTACCGTGTTATCATTGCCCGAGCCAGTTTTGTAGCCTGCTCAATATCATTGGATGCTCCTGTTGTCACAGAGCCGAAGCGCACTTCTTCTGCAGCCCGGCCACCTGTAATCGTGGCAATCTTGTTCTCAATTTCTTCCTTGGTCAGCAGATAATGATTGCCCTCATCCACCTGCATGGTATAACCAAGGGCACCGGAAGTCCGGGGAACGATCGTTATTTTCTGTACCGGGGCAGAATGCGTTTGCTTTGCCGCCACCAGTGCGTGGCCTATCTCGTGATAGGAAACCACTAATTTTTCTTTATCAGTCAGGATCGCATTCTTTTTCTGATATCCTGCGATCACGACTTCTATACTTTCTTCAAGATCAGCCTGCGTTGCAAAGCGCCGCCCATCGCGTACTGCCCGGAGCGCGGCTTCATTGACAATGTTGGCAAGTTCTGCGCCAGAGGCGCCGGAAGCCATCCTTGCGATCTTGGAGAAGTCCACATCCTCTGCGATCTTAACCTTTTTGGCATGTACTTTGAGGATTTCTTCTCGTCCTTTTAAGTCAGGCAATTCAACCGGAACCCGACGGTCAAACCGGCCCGGGCGCAGCAGCGCTGGGTCCAGTGACTCCGGCCGATTGGTTGCCGCCAGAATGATGACGCCGTTGTTGCCTTCAAAGCCATCCATTTCAGTCAGGAGCTGATTCAATGTCTGCTCCCGCTCATCATTGCCTCCAAGCTGTCCGTCTCGTTTTTTTCCGATTGCGTCGATCTCATCTATGAATACAATACAGGGGGCTTTTTCTTTTGCCTGCCGGAACAGGTCACGGACTTTGGATGCGCCCATTCCGACGAACATCTCCACGAACTCAGAACCGGACATGGAAAAGAAGGGAACATTTGCTTCTCCGGCAACTGCTTTTGCAAGCATCGTCTTACCGGTTCCGGGAGGACCGACAAGCAGGATTCCTTTCGGCATGGATGCGCCTATTTCCTGATACTTCTTTGGATTATGCAGGTAATCCACAATCTCTGTCAGGTTTTCTTTCGCCTCATCTTCACCCGCAACATCTGAAAACCGAATGCCATCTGAGGATTTCACGTATACCTTGGCGTTACTTTTCCCCATATTGAACATCATGGAATTTGACCCGCCTGCGTTTTTCATGAGCTGCCTTGCCATAAGCTGCCCAATCCCAATGAAAATCAGCAGCGGAAGAATCCACGACAAGAGGAAAGTCAGCAGTGGCGAGGTCTGCTCAATGATTTCACTGGTAAAGATAGCCCCGGATTGATAAAGCCGCTCTGTGAGTCCAGGATCATTCATCAGCCCGGTTTTATAAACCGTGCTCTCTGCTTTATCCGTAAAAAGGATCTTGTTTGTTTGAACTTCAACACGTCCTATGTTGCCATCCTCTGTCATAGACATAAAGGTGCCATAATCGACTTCCGTTACTTTCGCTTGAAAAATGCGCGGCAGTACCACGAAATTGAACAAGATCAGCACCAGCAATGTAATGCCATAGTAAAAGAACAACGGCTTTTTTGGCGTTTTGACTTCATTCATCCCACTTCCTCCATTTCACTTTTTTTAGTTCTGGATTGGTACTGCAGTTTGTGCTCCAATACTTTTTCTGTATACATCGAATTTGGAATGCCGGAATATGCTGGACGGCGGCCTCTTATAAGGCTCCGCCTTTGT
>JBJENM010000088.1:0-11337 GCA_051880175.1 Agathobacter sp.
CGCGGTATACCTAATATTTGCAATTTCTTAGGTACAGGCTAAAATTGATCCGGCGAAAACATACAATCGACCATAAAAAGCGCTTAAAATGTCGCTTTTTTCATAGATTTTAGGTACTGGAAGAAAATCAACCAGCGAAATTATACAATTTACCAAGCAAGCATGAAGCGAAATTCATTCTGAGGAACACAAATCCGAAAAGGGAGATTATTTTTTGCAGAGAAAGACTCCTGCATCCTTTGTGATGTGGAAGTCTTTTTTTGTTTTCTTCTCCACATAGCTCTGAAAATCATGGAAGCGGTCCAAAAGATATTGGTTCTGGTTCCCGTGGCAGGACAAAATATACTCGATCAGCGGCTCTGAGGTATTGAGAATGATTTCGTCCTCGTAGCGCTTTATCACAATCTGGTCAAAGGTCTTTTTTAAGATTTGTCCGCCGTTTTCCAAACCGAAACGCTCATACAGTTTTTCCCCGGATAGGACGATGCGGTTGTCAAAGCCCTGCACGAGATCGGTAATTTCCTTCATGTGTGCGGCACCATAGGTACTGCACACAAAAAGTCCATCCGGATTCTTTAAGACGCGGCAGACTTCTTTACATACGGCGTCGATATCATCGCAATAGAAGAGCAGATGATTTGCAATCACCAGATCAAAGGTGCTGTCCGGGTAAGGAATCGTATGACAATCGAAGGTTTCAAAGGAAAATCTGGGATCGCTTCCGATGGTTCGGCGCACGTCACGGATCATTCCTTCTGAAATGTCGGAAAGCGTGATGTGAAGGTTGGAGTCATATGGAATTTTTTTCATGTTCTCGGTCCATAAGGCACCGTTTCCGCAGCCTAATTCCAGGATGCGGATGGGAGCGGAACTGTTTCCTATGTGGGAAAACTGCTCGAACAGCCATGGAAACCATCCCTGCTTATTGACGGAGTATTCCTTATGCAGACGAATTCTTGCGGAAATATTGCTGGCATTCTGATACTGGGATTTCAAGCTCTTTTCCATGCCGGTGAGATGAATCAGGTCAAGCATCTGGCTCCAGTTGATGCCCAAAGCAGGGGCGGCAGTACGATCGGCTGGATCGGTTGCTGTGTTTGCTGCGGCCTCCTGATTCGTGGCTGCTGTCTCAAGAGCTGCCACCGTATCATCAATGGCACTTGCCACAAGCTCCATCTGTTCGATGCGGTCCAAAACAAGCTGCTTTTGCAGCTTGAGGGAATTTTTCAGATAGTGAAGATCCAGATCATCCACCAGCATGCCTTTGATATCGTCCAAGGAAAAACCTAAGTATTTAAACAGCAGAATCTGCTGCAAACGCGCAAAGTCTGAGTCGGTATAGAATCGTGCCCCGGACTCGTTTACATAGGAGGGCTTTAAGATATTCTGTTTGTCATAAAAGCGGACAGTCCTTAAAGAAACCTGTGCCATTTTTGCGAATTGTCCGGAGGAATAATAACCTGGAAGCTTCATAGTATGGTTGACCTTTCTGGATATTCTGTACTTTTTAAACGTTCTGATTCAAATAGCAAAATTCATTCTCAGGAACACAAGAGGGAGTTTAGAAACGGAAGCTCTGAAAAAAGAGGAATTGTATAATTTGAAGAGGAAAAAATGAGCGTATACCTAAAATCCATGAAAAAGAAGAGATTTAAAGGCTATTTTCAGGAGATTTGTATGTTTTCACAAGGTAAATATCATCAAATACCTAAGAATCAAAGATTTTTTAGGTATTAGACAAGATTAAGACTGCAAAAACATACAATACACCGAAAAAACAGCGTTCAAACGGGATTTTTCTAATGATTTTAGGTACACGATACAATTGAAGTGCCGAAATTATACAATACCCTTTAAAACATTACCTAACGTTACTTTTAAAAGCATTATAGCATATTTCTCTAAGATGTTAGATAAAAATTCATTCGTATACACAAAAGTAAAAAAATTAAGAAATGTTTTTATGATGAGATACCTCTTTTTGCTTCCAAATATAGTGAAGTTATGGTAAAATAATGCCAACTAGTGAGTTAGGAAAATGGAGGATAAACTAATGGATTACATGAATGAATATCAGAAATGGTGTACAGATCCTTACTTTGATGAAGCTACAAAAGCAGAGCTTAAGGGAATCGCAGATGATAAAGCAGAAATCGAAGATCGTTTTTATCGGACATTGGAGTTTGGTACGGCAGGACTTCGCGGAGTGATCGGAGCAGGTACCAATCGTATGAATATATATACTGTTCGTCAGGCTACACAAGGTCTTGCAAATTATATTCTTGCACAGGGAGCACAGGACAGAGGGGTTGCAATCGCTCATGACTCCCGCCTTATGCATGATGAATTTACGGATGCGGCAGCTCTTTGTTTAGCGGCAAATGGCATTAAGACTTATGTATTTCCGCAGCTTGCACCGGTGCCGGAGCTTTCCTATGCTGTTCGTACCCTAGGAACCATCGCGGGTATCGTGATCACCGCAAGCCACAATCCGAGGGAATACAATGGATACAAGGTATACTGGGAGGATGGCGCCCAGGTTACGCCGCCTCATGACACCAATATCATGGCAGAGGTAGTAAAGGTGACTTCCTTCGATATGGTAAAGACCATGGATAAGGATGCAGCGATTGTTGCCGGACTTTACAATGTAATCGGTGATGACGTTGAGGAAGGATATTTTGCAGAACTTCGTAAGCTTTCCATTCATCCTGAGATCATCAAAGACATGGCAAAGGATATCAAAATCGTATACACTCCCCTTCACGGAACAGGTCTTCGCCCGGTTCAGAGAGTGTTAAAGGATCTTGGTTTTGAAAATGTATATATTGAGCCGCAGCAGGCTGTTGCAGACGGCAATTTCCCGACCTGTCCATATCCGAATCCGGAAAATCCGGACGCATGGGAGCTTGCCCTTAAGCTGGCAAAGGAAAAGGATGCCGACATCGTTCTTGCGACAGATCCGGATGCGGACCGACTTGGCGTATACTGCAAGGATACCAAGACCGGTGAGTATGTGACTTTTACCGGAAACATGTCCGCAATGCTGATCGCAGACTACATGCTTGGCGAAAAAGCCAAGAACGGTACTATGCCAAAGAATCCTGCCCTTGTGGAATCCATTGTTTCTACTGATATGGCAAAGGCCATTGCAAAGGCATATGGGGTGGAACTGATTGAGGTTCTTACCGGATTTAAATATATCGGAGAACAGATGTTGAACTTTGAAAAGACCGGAAGCCACAATTATGTATTTGGTATGGAAGAAAGCTATGGATGTCTTCCGGGAACCTATGCAAGAGATAAGGATGCACCGGCAGCAGTATGTATGCTCTGTGAGGTTGCGGCATATCATAAGTCAAAGGGCAAGACTCTCTGGGATGCAATGATCGATATGTACGAAAAGTACGGATACTACAGAGAAGGAATCGCAACCATGACCTTAAAGGGTATTGACGGCGCTGCTCAGATCCAAGAGATTATGAGTCGTGCAAGAAATACCGTTCCGGCAACCGTAGGCGGATATGAGGTACTTGCGGTCCGGGATTACAAGGCAGACACCAGAAAAGATGTAAAGACCGGGGAAGTAACCTCCACAGGTCTTCCGAGCTCAAATGTTCTTTACTATGAGCTTTCCGATGATGCTTGGTGCTGCGTTCGTCCTTCCGGTACCGAGCCAAAGATCAAGTTCTACTGTGGAGTAAAGGGTAACAGCTTAGAATCCGCAGATGCAGCCCTTGAGGAATTAAAGGCTGACGTTCTTAGAGTTTTTGAGTAAGTAGGTGCTTTGTTTACTATGATGAAGATTTTTATTTGTCCGCAGTGCGGCTGGCTTCGCATGGTTTCGAGAAGAAGCAGCGTGGAATGTCATAAATGCGGATGTGAACAGATGAAGCTTACCAATCTTGACCTGGAAAAATACACAGGAATGTCCGAGGAGGAACGCAAGGATTATTCCGAAGGCTGGATGTATATCCACAGCCGTAAGAAGGAGAAATAAGATGAATAATTTGACGATGGAAAAAATTACATCTACAAACCAGAAGTACTTAAAGAACCTTGTGGGAAAAGAGATCCCGGCAAAGTTAGAAAAACAGCTTGAGGAAATGGATTGGACCTGCCTGGATATGATCCATCAGAAAGAACAGGAGAGAGGAACCTTTGCTCCTCTCGGTGCCATGGAGCTTTCTGAGATTAATCAGAAAAAAGATACATTTTCCAGGATTGGTATTGAAGCGATAAAAAACTGCAAGGTTGGAGCAATTTTGCTTGCCGGTGGTCAGGGTACCAGACTTGGCTTTGATAAGGCAAAGGGTATGTACAACATTGGTGTAAATAAGGAACTGTACATATTTGAGCAGCTTGTGGCAAATCTTATGAAGGTAACCAGACAGGCAGATGCGTGGGTTCCGCTCTATATTATGACCAGCGATAAAAATGATGAGCAGACCAGAGCATTTTTTAAGGAACATAATTTCTTCGGATACAATCCGGATTTTGTGAAATTCTTTGTTCAGGAGATGGTTCCTGCCGTTGATTTTGATGGAAATGTCCTGATGGAAGCAGAGGATTCTCTGGCGATGTCACCGAATGGAAACGGTGGTTGGTTCAAATCCCTGGTGAAAGCCGGCCTGGATGCAGACATGAAGGAAAAGGGCGTGGAATGGCTCAATGTCTTTGCGGTGGATAACGTGCTTCAGCAGATCGCAGATCCTGTTTTTGTGGGTGCAACGATTGCATCCGGCTGCGTGAGCGGCGCCAAGGTGGTAAGAAAGGCAGACCCTTACGAGCGGGTAGGGGCACTTTGTCTGGAGAATGGAAAGCCGTCAATTATTGAATATTATGAGCTTACACCGGAGATGGCAGAGGCAACAAACGAAAATGGTTCGCTGTTGTACGGATTTGGAGTAATCCTAAATTATCTGTTCCGTGTAGATAAGTTAACCGAGATTTTAAATCAGAACCTTCCGCTTCACATTGTGGAGAAAAAGGTTCCGTTCATTGATGAAAACGGCGTTTTTCATAAGCCGGAGACTCCGAATGCATACAAATTTGAGACCCTGATTCTTGACATGGTATATATGATGGACAATTGTCTGTCCTTTGAAGTAGATCGGGAAAAGGAATTTGCACCGGTTAAGAATGCGACAGGTGTGGATTCCGTAGAGTCTGCAAGGGAACTTCTGAAAAAGAATGGAATTGCAATATAATCAATTTATGTTAACATAGAGAGGTAAAAGGATATGTGTGGAATCGTAGGATACATTGGCAAAAAGCAGGCTGCACCAATTCTTCTGGATGGGTTGTCAAAGCTTGAGTATCGTGGTTATGATTCAGCCGGAATGGCTATTTATGACGGAAAACAGATCAATATCAAAAAGGCAACAGGCCGGCTTAAGGTATTAAGCGAGCTGACTCACGATGGTGAGACGATGCCCGGTACCATCGGTATCGGACATACGAGATGGGCTACCCACGGAGAACCTTCTGACGTGAATGCGCATCCGCATTTTAACAAGGATCAGACCATCGCAGTTGTTCACAATGGTATTATCGAAAATTATATCAAGTTGAAAAATAAGCTTCAGGAGAGAGGATATGACTTCTGCTCCGAAACAGATACAGAGGTTGTTGCCCATCTTTTGGATTATTACTACAACAAATATGGGAAGGACCCTCTTACCGCAGTAACCAAGGTTATTCATCGTGTGGAAGGTTCTTACGCACTTGGAATCATTTTTGCGGATTATCCGGATGTGGTATATTCGGTTCGAAAGGACAGTCCTCTTATTGTCGGAAAGGCAGAGGATGGAAACTTAATCGCCTCTGATGTTCCGGCAGTGTTAAAATACACCAGAGACGTATATTTTATTGAGAACGAGGAAATTGCCCGCCTTTCAGAAGATACCATCGAGTTTTTCAATGTGGATGGAGAACCGATTCAAAAGGAATCCAAGCACATTGACTGGGATATTAATGCAGCGGAAAAAAATGGATATGAGCACTTCATGCTGAAGGAAATCTACGAGCAGCCAAAGGCTGTCCGGGATACCTTAAGCCCGCGCATCAAGGATGGAAAAATCGTCATTGATGAGCTTGGCATGAGTGATGAAGAAATTAAGGCAATTAAGAAAATCTATATCGTTGCCTGTGGCTCCGCATATCATACCGGTGTCACAAACAAATATGTATTTGAGGGACTTGCAAGAATCCCTGTAGAGGTAGATCTGGCGTCAGAGTTTCGATACCGCAACCCGATTTTGGAGGAGGGCGCACTGGTTGTGATTATCAGCCAGTCCGGTGAGACTGCAGATTCTCTTGCAGCTCTTCGCCTTGCAAAAGAACGTGGAATCAAGACCCTTGGTATCGTAAATGTAGTGGGAAGCTCTATTGCCAGAGAGGCAGATAAGGTGATGTATACCTGGGCTGGACCGGAGATTTCCGTTGCGACAACAAAGGCATACAGCTGCCAGCTCGTTGCACAGTATCTGCTGGCTCTTAAGTTCGCACAGGTACGCGGTCTTGTGTCAGAGGATGAGATGAAGAATTATCTTCGTGAGCTGGAGATGATTCCGAACCAGATTGAGCTTCTTTTAGAGCAAAAGCAGAAAATCCAGAAGTTTGCAAACCGATATGTGGCTGCAAAAGATGTGTTCTTTATCGGACGTGGTATCGATTATGCGATTTCCATGGAAGGCTCTTTGAAATTAAAAGAGATTTCCTACATTCATTCTGAGGCATATGCTGCTGGTGAGCTGAAGCATGGAACAATTTCCCTGATCGAAGAGGGAACCCTAGTGGCTGCTGTTGCAACTCAGGAAGCGTTATACCAGAAGACCGTAAGCAATATTGTTGAGGTAAAGAGCCGTGGTGCTTTTGTGCTTGCGGTAACGAATGAAGATAATATTGAAATTGAGAAAAATGCAGATTATGTCATTTATATACCAAAGACGAACCAGTATTTTACGAATTCGTTGGCGATCATTCCACTTCAGCTCTTTGGATACTATGTATCGGTAGGAAAAGGCTTAGATGTGGATAAACCTCGTAATCTTGCAAAATCAGTTACAGTTGAATAAGAGAAAAGCGCTCTTTTCATAGGCTAAGAGCGCTTTTAAATTTAAGGAGTAAGTAATGAGTTTTTTAGAAGTGCTTAAAGGGGTGGGACCAAAAATCGCCGCCGGAGTAAAGAACCTGCCTGCGACAATTGCCGGATGGTCTCAGACAACTCAGATTATTGTGGCTGGATGTACAGCCGGTTCACTTATGGTAGCATCTGTGGGGGGTGTTGCAGTTTACCAGCATAACACTGCGGCAAAGGAAGCTGTGGAAGTAGTTACGGAAACAGAGACAGAGACACAGACGCAGACAGTGGTTGTACAGGAAGAGACGGAAAAGCCTGCTGAACAGACCACAGAGCTTGTAAATATTCCGAATTTTGTTTCCTGCAAGATTTCCAGCGATTCTTTGGAAAAGGATCTGACTTTGTATATCAAAGGGGAGAATAATTCAAAGATCAGCGGAGAGGCTTTTCAGGTAAAACTGATCAGTCCAAACGATAAGAAAAAGTTAAGTGACGCCATCGATGCAATTGAGGATATCAATGAGAGGATTGAGAATGCATCCGAAGAAGCGGCTTCCGGAAATTATTATGCTTCGGGAGACACGGAGGGTGAGGCTGTAGCGGCTGACGAAGGAAACGGACTGCTGATTCTCGGTGAGGAAGGCGCAGTTTTCGATGATGTCACTTATGTGTCCTCAGATACAGGCTTGGAGCTTTCCGAAAAGGAAACTCTTCTCATCGAGAAGGAAAAAGTGCTGCAGGATTACTGTGATGCGTTGGCAGGAATCAGTGGGGAAAGCTATACCGATGATAATTCAGACGGAATGATTTACATTTCGAAGATAAATAGCGGAGATTATCTTGCCTGCATGGTTCCAACAAATGATTACATTCCAAGCAGTCTTACCGTCAAGGTTAATGTAAAGGACAAACTGGAGTATAAGGCAGTTGAGACGATTGAAGATAAAACCGTATCGGAGGCTGCAGCAGGAGACGTAAAGGAAACCCATGAGGAAATCGTGGTTGAGAATGTTCTTAAGGATACCGTAGAATGGGTGGATTCCTATGTGTTGGAAGGAAATGCAAAGTTTTCCGAGGCTACACCGAAGTTTGCAGAGGCAGCAGCAGTTTCCAAGGAAACTGTGGTCCGATTGAAAAAGAATGAGACAGAAACCGAAACCGAGACTGAAACTGAGACTGAGACTGAGACGGAAACAGAAAGCGAGACCGAGACAGAAACAGAAAGCGAGACAGAAAGCGAGACCGAGACAGAAACAGAAAGCGAGACCGAGAGCGAAACTCAAGAGGGAACTGAAAACCAGACGGAAACTGCACGCATTGTCAATCACTATTCTCCGAAGCTTGCGACTTCAACCACAACAACGACTGCGGCTGACTATACCACCGGAAAACTGGCACTTTCTGTATCTGCAACAACGATTTATAATACCGCAGATGGAACCAATGGAAGTGCAACAGTAAAGGCAACCTCCCCGGACAGCAAGCTGAAAGCAAAGCTGGTGGTAAATGATAAGGAAGTAGAGGGCGACAGCGTTACAATTAAGGCTTCAGATTACAAGAGCGGAACCGTTACTGTGTATGCCTATGTAGAAGAGTCGGGAGACTCGGCGGATGCCATTGAAAAACCGCAAACAGTTATAACTGACAAGGTGACGATTACTGTCGTTTCTGCGGAGACTGCCCTAAAGGATGCATCCGATAATGCGCTTTTTACAGATAATGAAGGAAAAACTGCAGCAACCGTTGGTCATTATAAAAACGGCGCAACCTTCTATTATAAGTCCGGAAGCGGAGAAAAAACCTACTATGGATGGCAGACGATCGATGGTACTCGCTACTACTTCGATAAGAACGGAAATAAGGTTACCGGCGAGCAGGTTATTTCAGGTAACAAGTATAATTTTGGCAGTGATGGAGCTCTTCTTACCAGTGGATTTGGTATTGATGTATCGAAGTGGCAGGGAAACATTGACTGGTCACAAGCAAAGTCGGCAGTATCCTTTGCAATCATCCGTGCAGGAATCCGTGGTACAACCGGAGCACTTTCTATCGACAGCTATGCAGGAACCAATATTAAAAATGCAAAAGCAAATGGTGTCAAGGTTGGATTATATTTCTATTCAAGAGCTCAGAATGAAGTGCAGGCGGTTGAGGAAGCTTCCCTTGCGGTAAGTATTGCAAATCAGTATGGAGGTCTCAGCTTGCCAATCTATATCGATATGGAAGATTCGACGCAGCTTGGTCTTTCCAATGCACAACGAGATGCAATCGTGTTAGCGTTCTGTCAGACGGTAAAAAATGCCGGATATTCTGCGGGAGTATATGCAAATAAGACCTGGCTTACAAAGTATCTGACACCTTCCACCTATACCGGATATTCCATCTGGTGTGCACAGTACAACACGACCTGTACCTATACCGGAAGATATGATATCTGGCAGTATAGCAGTAAGGGATCGATTCCGGGAATCAAGGGAAATGTTGACTTAAACCAGAGCTTTTTCTAAATGAAATCTTTATAAAAGATAATAAATTTTTCAAAAGTTCGTCACAATTTGAACACAGATTCCTTATAAACTCGGATATGTAAAGAGGTAATAAACATATCCGGGTTTTTTATTGGGATGTGCCGGACGAAAGGAGTCATAAATCATGGATCAGAATCGTTATGGGTCAAACAACAATTATAATTTGAATGGAAATTACAGCCAGAACGGAAGCTATAGTCAGAGCAACGGCAACTGCAATCAGAGCAGTAGTTCACAGACAGGCGGGACCTCTTATAATCCATACAACCAGCCGAATTATGGACAGGGGTATAACCCGTATGAGGATCGTCAGACTTCCTCCTATTCTTCACAGTACACTGCAAAGAATGCGTACACAGCCAATAACGGATCAAGCGGATCGCCAAAGAAAAATCACAAAAATAGTTTCGGAACTAAGCTTGTAAAGGCTGCTGCGATTGCTTTGGTGTTTGGTCTTGTGGGCGGCGGTGTTTTTACCGGTGTAAGCTATGCGGGACTGAATGCAATTGGTGCCATCGGAGAAAATAGTAAGAATTCATCTGAAAAAGAGGAAAGTGTGGAAACCTCAGCAGCGGCTTCGACCAGCAATGCAAATAAGAATTCCCTGAATTCGACAGCTACCGGCGTAGCGGCAGATCTTGTGGATGTATCCTCCGTGGCGGAAGAGGTAATGCCAAGTGTTGTTGCAATTACGAATGTCGGAACCTATACCTATCAGGGCTTCTGGGGACAGACACAACAGTATGAGAGCCAGAGCTGCGGTTCGGGAATCATTGTTTCACAGGATGAAGATTACATTTATATCGCAACAAATAATCATGTGGTTTCCGGAGCAGATTCACTTACAGTTCAATTTGTAGATGAAGCTACAGTAAGTGCCGAGGTTCAGGGAACAGATCCATCGGATGATCTTGCAGTGGTTAAAGTTGCATTGTCAAGTATTGAGAGCGATACATTAAGCCAGATTAAGGTTGCTACCCTTGGGGATTCTTCCAATTTAAAGGTTGGAGAGGCAACCATTGCAATCGGAAATGCATTAGGATATGGACAGTCGGTTACAACCGGCGTCATCAGCGCATTAAACAGAACAGTTACAGTTTCTGATAACTCTTCAACGGTTACAAATACAAACCTGATTCAGACAGATGCGGCAATTAATCCGGGAAACAGCGGCGGCGCACTTTTAAATGCAAACGGTGAAGTGATCGGAATCAATTCCGCAAAGTATTCAGACACATCTGTGGAGGGAATTGGATATGCAATCCCGATTTCCGATGCAATGGAAGTGGTAAACGATCTGATTGAAAATGGTGTAGTTACATCGGGACAGACGGCATATCTTGGCATTCAGGGAAATGACGTTTCCAGTGATGTAGCTGCCAAATATGGTATGCCCCTTGGTGTATATGTTTATGCAACCGTGCCGGGAACAGGAGCTGAGGCTGCTGGACTCCGCCAGGGAGATGTCATCACGGAGCTTGATAAGACTACGATTTCCAGCATGGAACAGCTTAAGAGTCTTCTGGAAAACTATGAGCCCGGGGATACGGTAACTCTTAAGATATCCAGACTTCAGAATCAGGGATATCAGGAAATGGAGGTTTCTGTTGTCCTTACCGCTGCAAGCAGCATTACACAATAAATATATCCCATTTCGGAAAAGTGATCCAAAATGAATTTGCATATTTGAATCAGAACCCACTCTCGTTTGTAAAAAGCGTAGCG
>JBJENM010000089.1:0-2524 GCA_051880175.1 Agathobacter sp.
TGATTATTTCGCATCAGGAGCACCGGAGCTAAGCTTTGCTTAGCTCCACTGATTTTTAGTTGCGAACCATCGGTTCGCCTTTCAGCTCCACTTGATATCACTTATATTTTGTGTTTTGCGCAGTATTCACGCATGTTCATTGAGCCCATTTCAATCCAGAAGGAAGTATGCGCATAGCGGTCAACGATAGCTTCTGCCTGTACACTTTCATTCAGACGTGTTACCCAATCTTCCTGACGGTACTGGGTACAGAAAATCGTTGAGGTGGTATCAGACCGGCGCTCAAACAGCTCGAAGAGAAAATACAATTCACTGTCGGACATATCCGATACCAGCCACTCATCTATAACAAGAAGTGGGATTTTGCTGTAGCTTGCAAGCAGACGCGTCTGTTTTCCATGAATGACGGACGCGTCTCCGTACTCCATAAGCAGATCCGGCAGACGTATATATCTGGCTTTGATTTGTCCAAGGCAGGCCTGCTTTGCCAGTGCACACGCAAGGTATGTTTTCCCTGAACCGGTAGGTCCCTGAAGAACAATACTCTGATGACAGCCGATGTATTGGCACCGGAACAGGTCTTTTAAAAGTGATTTGTTGAGTCCCCGTCCATCATAGTATATACCATGCATATCCGCCTGTGGAAATCGCAGCTTAGCTGACTTGATCAGCCGCTGGATTCTGCTGTTGTATTTCTCCTGATAGACATAATCAACAAGTCGTTGGATGCGGTCATCGAAAGACCATGCAAGGGTGTCCGGCTCTGACTGCTGTATTTCCAGACCAGTTATAATTTCGGACATATTTAACTCACGGAGTTTGCGTTTGGTTTCGTCATTAATCATTGCTGCCACCTCCCGCATAATAGCTACTGCCTCTAAGATACCCCATAGGAGCTCCAGTATTCTTTTTCGTTTTTCTGCTTTCCAGATATATCTGGTCTTGATTGGCAGCCAGAATGGAATTAAGATGATGGTAACGGGGCTTTCTTATTCCGCTGGTAATGGCAAACTCACAGGCAGCTTCCAGGCGTGCTTCAGAGTATTTATTGCTTAAACGCAGTACCGCCAGGGCAGGGTTAAAGCCCTGTTCTTTAATGACAACAGTCTGAAAAATCCTCTCAACAACTTCGCCGGTATATGTACCGATGGAAGATGCCCATTTCTGAATACGTTCTTCGTTCCATGGAGTAAATTTAAACTTTTCAGGCATATCCTCTGGGTGCGTTGAGTACTGGTTCTTCCTGCCGGCTGCAAAACGGTTGTGTGTGGCAATGCGGTTTGAACCACTGTAAATTTCTACTTTGGTGTCCGTCACACGCAGATCCACTTTCTTTTTAGCGTACTGATAGGGACAGGAGTAGCGGTTATACTCAAAAACCACATGGTAATCGATGTTTACGCTGCGCCCATAAACCCATGTGGCTATTTCGTAAGGAATAGCAGGTAACGGATGCATGAATTCCTTTTCATCCAGATAAGCTTCATACCTTGAACCTTCACGTTTTTGAAAATCATCATGGTTGAATTCGTACAGTTTTTTGCTGACAGCAGCTTTCAAATCCGGAAAAGAATAAAACACTTCGTTGCGGAGCTTTGCAATAATGGCTGTTGCAATCTTACCGACTGTTCCTTCTACAGATGCTTTCTGCTTGGGCTTTCGTACACCGGCTGGCATGATGGCGGTTGTATAATGCTCTCCAAGCGCTTCATAATCCTGTGTGAGCACGATTTCGCCTTCTTTTGGATGCGATACCACACCAGTCCTAAGATTATCGCAAATAAGCCTTGTCGGAACTCCTTCAAAGAATTCATACATATGGACATGAGCCCGGATAAAGGAATCCATCTTCATATCCAGTGTCGGTTCTACATAGGAGTACTGACTGTAAGGAAGCGTGCCGACAAAGAGGTATACCGTAATCACTTCGCCGGTAGAGGTATCTATGTAGCTCATGGTTGGACCTGACCAGTCAACCTCTGCTTTTACCCCAGGCTTATTTTCAAGATGATTTGTGAGCTTATTTACGATTGTGTAATCAGCATAACCATTACAGAATTTCGTGTACCCCATTGAAATCAGACCGGAGGTTTTACATTTATCCTGATACTCCTGCCAGAGAAGCTTCAGTGTAACTCCGACACGTTTCAGTTCCTGATGTACATACTCGTAGTCAGGCTGCTCATAGAGATTTTCTACCGCAAATTTATCAGGAAATATCATGCGGTAGACTTCATCTTCCGAAAGGTGATTGACCTTTTCGTAGGTGATGTCTTTTTCCCTTGCGATGTTTATCACATCACTTACGGAATGTTTTGACATATGTCTGGTTGCGGCTATCTGATTTCTCGACAGCCCGGATGCTTTAAGCTCCAGAATGAGCTTGGCATTAATCTTATTGGCCATAATGATAGGCCTCCCTTCTGTAAAATTTGAGGTAATCCTCGGACATAATTTTACAAAAGGATTTATCAAAAGTGGAGCTATGATGTGAACTGCCTTTTTAGTGGAGCTATTGCTCGTA
>JBJENM010000090.1:0-11123 GCA_051880175.1 Agathobacter sp.
AAATTCGCAATAAATTGCTCATTAAGTGCCGACGCTTTTTAAACGTTCTGATTCCAATAGCAAAATTCATTCTTGGGAACATATTCCAAAATAAGAGATATAGAAAATGCTCTTGACAAAAGGAAAATGTGAACGTAAGATAGAAAAAAGATAAGTTGATAATGGCGATAAAGGAAGAGGAGTACATGATTTACAGTCCCCCAGAGAATGACATTCAACGGCTGAGAGATGTCTGGACAAAGAATTATGGAAGGTAGCTTCCCAGCCGAAGAACCCAGAAATTCATGAGAGATAACGTGAAATAAGTTCTTCCGTTTCATCCGCGTTAAGGAGTCGAGCTGTTCGAGACTGCAATGGCATCTCCGACAGAAAGAGAAGGTGGTACCGCGTTCATTCGCCCTTCATGTGAAGTTTCACATGGAGGGCGTTTTTTACTTTATAGAGTAAAAAAATTTTTAGGAGGTAAGGATATGAGTAAGGAATTAAGTAAGACTTACGATCCGAAGAATATCGAGGATCGTTTGTATGAAAAGTGGGAAAAGAATGGCTACTTCCACGCAGAAGTAGATCGAAGCAAAAAGCCGTTTACCATTGTGATGCCGCCACCAAACATCACAGGTCAGCTTCACATGGGACATGCGTTAGATAACACCATGCAGGATATTCTGACAAGATATAAGAGAATGCAGGGCTATTCTGCTTTGTGGCTTCCGGGAACGGACCATGCTTCCATTGCAACAGAGGCAAAGGTTGTAGAGAAGATTAAGGAGGAAGGTCTTACAAAAGAAGACCTGGGCAGAGAAAAATTCTTAGACCGGGTATGGGAATGGAAAGATGAGTATGGCGGACGAATTGTAAAGCAGCTTCGCAAGCTGGGCTCTTCCGCAGATTGGGAAAGAGAACGTTTTACCATGGACGAGGGCTGCAATGCCGCTGTAAAGGAAGTATTTGTAAATCTTTACAATAAGGGACTGATTTACCGGGGCGAGCGTATCATCAACTGGTGCCCGCACTGTCTTACCTCCCTTTCGGATGCGGAAGTAGAATATGAGGATCAGGCAGGACATTTTTGGCATCTGCGCTATCCGCTTTCTGACGGCTCAGGATATATCGAGATGGCTACTACAAGACCGGAGACGATGCTTGGAGACTCCGCGGTTGCCGTAAATCCAAAGGATGAGCGCTACAAGGATTTCGTAGGAAAAACCGTGATTCTTCCTATCGTTCACCGGGAGATTCCGATTATTGCGGATGATTATGTAGAGATGGAATTTGGTACCGGTGTAGTTAAGATTACCCCGGCCCATGACCCAAATGATTTTGAGGTTGGACTTCGCCACAATCTGCCGGTGATCAACGTTCTTACAGAGGATGCAAAGATCGTGGATGATTATCCGCAGTTTGCCGGAATGGATCGCTATGAGGCGAGAGAGGCCATTGTAAAGGCTCTTGAGGCTGAGGGCGCTCTTGTTAAGATCGAGGACTACTCCCATAATGTTGGCACCTGTTATCGTTGCGGCACAACCGTTGAGCCACGGGTATCAAAGCAGTGGTTCGTTAAGATGGAAGAGTTGGCAAAGCCTGCCATTGAGGCGGTAAAGAATAAAGAAACCAGATTTGTTCCGGATCATTTTGACAAGACCTATTATCATTGGCTGGAGAACATTCGTGACTGGTGTATTTCAAGACAGCTCTGGTGGGGACACCGGATTCCTGCATTTTACTGTGATGACTGCGGAGAGCTTATTGTAACCAAGGAAAACAGCTGTAAATGTCCAAAATGCGGAAAGGAAATGCGTCAGGACCCGGATACCCTTGATACCTGGTTCTCATCAGCCCTGTGGCCGTTTTCTACCCTTGGCTGGCCGGAAAAAACGGAGGATTTGGATTATTTCTATCCTACCGATGTACTGGTAACCGGATACGATATCATTTTCTTCTGGGTTATCCGAATGATGTTTTCCGGAATCGAGCATACCGGAAAGGCACCATTCCATACGGTACTGATCCACGGTCTCGTTCGGGACTCCCAGGGCCGTAAGATGAGTAAGTCTCTCGGAAATGGTATTGATCCGCTTGAGGTAATCGATAAGTATGGTGCAGATGCGCTTCGTCTTACTTTGATTACCGGAAATGCACCGGGAAATGATATGCGTTTCTACTGGGAGAGAGTAGAGGCTTCCAGAAACTTTGCAAATAAGGTATGGAATGCTTCCCGTTTCATTATGATGAATCTGGAGGATGTTGTTCTTACCACACCTTCGGACAAGGAGCTTCATGCAGCCGATAAGTGGATCCTTTCGAAAGTAAACACCCTTGCAAAGGATGTTACGGAGAATATGGATAAGTACGAGCTTGGTATCGCAGTTCAGAAAGTATATGATTTTATCTGGGATGAGTTCTGTGACTGGTACATTGAGATTGCAAAGGTTCGTACCTACAAGAAGGAAGAGGATCCGGTATCTGCAAATGCCGCACTCTGGACATTAAAGACTGTTCTTTTAAATGCTCTTAAGCTGCTTCATCCGTTTATGCCATTTATTACGGAAGAAATCTTCTGCTCTTTACAGACCTATGGAATCGCAGAGGGTGAGAAGACGGAAGAAACCATTATGCTTTCCCCATGGCCGGAGTATAAGGCAGCGTGGAGCTTTGAGAAGGAAGAAGCTGCCATCGAGCATTGCAAGGATCTTGTAAAGGGAATCCGTAACGTCCGCACCGAGATGGATGTTCCGCCTTCCAGAAAGGCAAAACTCTTTATCGTATCCGAGGATGCCGATCTTCGCGAAGTTTTTGATGAGAACAAGGAAGTATATGTAAACCTTGCCTTTACCAGTGAAATCGTTGTAGAGTCCGATAAGTCCGGAATCGGAGAGGATGCAGTCTCTGTAGTTATTCCGGGGGCAGTAGCGTATCTTCCACTGGAGGATCTGGTTGATTTCGAAAAGGAAAAGGAACGCCTTACCAAGGAAAAGGAAAAACTTACCAAGGAGCTTGCCCGTTCGAAGGGAATGCTTTCCAATGAGAAGTTTTTAGCCAATGCAAAACCAGAGAAGGTTGAGGAGGAAAAGGCAAAGCTTGCAAAGTACGAGCAGATGATGGCAGAAGTAGAAGCCAGACTTGCACAGATGAAATAGTATTTTCAAAGAAACTTTTCGAAAAAGCGAATTAACTTAAAAACCTATATAAGGAAGTCCCACAGATTGCCGAAATACTATATGTAGCGGTATCTTTGGGACTTTTTTAAGTCTTGAACAAAGAGGCATTAAATGATATTATGTAGACGAATAAACTTGGGGTAGCATACCATTGTAACAGACGAAGGGACGCCTATGGCAGATGACGTAAAAAGGGAAATAACGGTACGACTTTCTCACGATGAGATGGAAGCGTATCTGATGCTCCCGTTTTTAGGAAAAAATGAATATTATTCCAAATCCGAAGTCATGGCGGCTCTTACCCAGGCAAAGGTGAAAGTAGGCATCGATGAATCGGTGATCGATGAGATGCTTGAGACGGAGTGCTATGGAAGGGAGCGGCTTGTCGCCCAGGGAACACTAAGCGAAGACGGAACAGATGCATATTATGAGTATATGTTCAATACGAATCCAGACAGGAAGCCGGTGATCCGGGCGGATGGAAGTGTAGATTACTGGTCAATCCATGCCATTGAGATGGTAGATGAAGGACAGGTTATTGCGGTATATCATGAGCCGATTGACGGGCATCACGGAATGACGGTCTGCGGTAAGCTGATTATGGCAAAAAGAGGAAGGCCGCTGCCTCCTCTTATGGGAAAAGGGTTTGAAAAATCCGAGGATGGAAAGACCTATACGGCATCCCTTACCGGAAAGATTGATATGGTAGGGGGACGAATTTCCATTCTGCCAATCTATGAGATCAACGGAAATGTTGATCTTACAACAGGAAATATTGATTTCAGAGGCGATGTGCTGGTGCATGGAAACGTGACATCAGGAACTACCATTAAGGCAACCGGAACGGTTACCATTGACGGAACGGCGGAAGCCTGTGTCATTGATGCAGGAAAGGATGTCATTCTGCGCGGCGGCTTTTTGGGAGGATACAAGGGAATCATCCGGACCAAGGGCAATGTATATGCAAAGTTTATTGAATATGCAAAAATTGAAGCCGATGGATTTTTGGAAGCAAATTCCACATTAAGCAGTGATATTTTCTGCCGGGACAGGGTGTTTATCAATGGAAAACACGCTGCAATCGTTGGCGGAACGGTATATGGCGCAAGAGGTGTGGAGGCCTTTAATTTTGGAAATCCAAACGAAATCCACACTTCGATTCGTGCCGGAGTTCTTCATGAGACCTTGTTAGAAGTGGAGAATCTGAAAAAGCAATTAGATGATGACAATGAAATGATTTTAAAAATCAATAGTGGTTTGCAGCAGTTTGATCAGATGGCAGCCCAGATGAATGTGGATGTAAAGAACGATGAGCGAAGGGTAGCACTTCTTCGCGCGCGTATTACAAAGCAGGCAGATGCTGCATCCGCAAAGGATAAGTTAGCAAAGCTTAGAACTTTGATTGAGAGTGCAAAGGGTGCCACCATTAAGGCTTCACAGGATGTATTCCCGGGAGTGGATGTTTCTATAAATGAGGTGCTGGTCCGTGTGAAGGAACAGCAGAATGCCGTGCAGTATGTCCTGCGGGACGGGCAGCTTGTGATGTTCTCTGTAAAAGGAGAGCTTGTCGGATAATCTCTTTTTTTGCGGCGTAATGTGCTTGCAAAGAAAAACCACTATATTGTAAGATGTAAAAGTATGGAGGTTGATTTATTGTGATTAATTTTGAAGAAGAACTTAAGAACTTTCAGCCGAGTCTTGAGGTAGAAGAGGCTGAGTCAGCAATATATAACCATGATTTGACAGATGTGGCGGATATTATGAATGAGCTGTTGCAGGAGTTAAAACAGATTAGATAAATATGCGAGGTTTGATATGATTTGTTATAGATGTGGTGCGGACGCCGGAAAAGGGGAAAGCTGTCCATCCTGTGGAGCAGACCTTCATATTTTTCAAAAAGCGATACGCATTTCCAATTCTTATTATAATGATGGCCTTGAAAAGGCCAGTGTGCGCAATTTGTCCGGGGCAATTTTAAGCTTAAAGGGGGCACTCCGCTTCAATAAATATCATATTGAAGCAAGAAACCTGCTTGGCCTTGTATATTATGAGATGGGCGAGGTGGTTGACGCACTCAGTGAATGGGTCATCAGTAAAAGCTACCAGCCGAATGACAATCGTGCCAGCTTTTATTTGGACGAGATACAGCAGAATCAGGCGCACCTAAAGACGGTGAACCAGACCATAAAAAAGTATAATCAGGCGCTGTTGTACTGTAAGCAGGACAGCAGGGATCTTGCCATTATCCAGCTGAAGAAGGTTCTTGCACTAAATCCGAATCTGGTAAAGGGGCATCAGCTTCTGGCTCTTTTGTATATACAGGAGGGGAAGTTAGAGCTTGCGAAGAAGACCCTTCGTGTGGCAGGAAAAATCGATACCGATAATACCTTGACACGCCGATATCTCAAAGAGGTTAATGCAGGCTTAAAAGAGAAGAATGCAAATGCGAAAAAAGCAAAGCCGGATCAGGATGATTTGATTTCCTACCAAAGCGGAAATGAGACCATCATCATGCCGAAGCGTTTTAAGGAATATTCCCTTGGCGCGACACTTTTATATATTCTGCTGGGCCTTGTAATCGGAGTTGCGGTTACGGCATTCCTTATCGTACCAAGTGTAAAGAAGACAGCACAGAACGAAGCAAATAAACAGGTATTGGAAGCAAATGATATGATTGCTACCTATACCGGCCAGATCGCAGATTTAGAGGATCAGATTGCAGATTTGAAGGGGGATGTTTCCTCCGCGGAAAGCGAATCGGAAGCAGTGCTTTTCCGAGTTTCGGCCTATGAAAAGCTGTTGAATGCATATGTCGCATTTGCGGAACAAGATATCCTTACTGCAGGAAATGCTCTTGCGGAGGTGGATACATCGTATCTGAGTGAAAGTGCAATGGAAATTTACAATACCGTCAATGAAGAGGTGACTGCATCTTATCTTGACGAGCTTTATCATCAGGGCTATGATGCATACAGCAATGGAGACTATGATACGGCATGCGAGTCTCTTTCGGCAGTAGTGGAGCAGGACCCGAATTATGATGAGGGATATGCATCCTACTATCTGGCACAGTCCTACCGGAAGAATGATAATCTGGAGGCCGCTATTCCACATTACCAGTTTGTGGTGGACAATTATCCGGGAACAGAGCGTGCGAGAACCGCAGCAAATTATATAGAATAGAAAAATTCATTTTCGCAGCGCTGTTGTGAAACTGGAGTTGAATAAAGAGTATTACAAAAGACACTTTAAGTGAAAACTTATGGTGTCTTTTTCTTTTTATTAGATGTGGATTGAAAAAAATAATGCTCGCAATAAATTGCTCATTAAGTGCCGACGCTTTTTAAACGTTCTGCTTCAAATAGCAAAATTTATTTGCGAGCACTACTTAGGAAAGCAATCTATAAAGGGAATAGGCAAGTATAGAACTGAATTATGAAATTTGTCTGGATTTGCGGGGTAATAACCATCGTATACCTAAAATCCTTGAAAAACAGCTTCAAATTGCGGATTTTTCGTTCGAATTGTATTTTTTTGAAGAGTTGGTTTCGCTGTATACCTAATATTTGCAATTTCTTAGGTACAGGCTAAAAATTACCTGGTGAAATTATACAATCGACTGAATAAATCGCTCAAAATACCTCTTTTTTCAAAGAATTTAGGTACTGGAAGAAAATCAACCTGCGAAATTATACAAATCCCATTTCGGAAAAGTGTTCCTGAATGAATTTTGCTATTTGAATCAGAACCCACTTTCACTTGTAAAAAGCGTAGCGGTACTAAATTCGCAATAAATTGCTCATTAAGTGCCGACGCTTTTTAAACGTTCTGCTTCAAATAGCAAAATTCATTCAGGAACACAATTCCGAGAAGGGAGTTATACAATCAGCAAGCGTCATTTGCGAGCACTATTTAGGAATGAAACATATAAAGGGAGGAAACGAGTATGGAACAGAATTATGAAATAAGCGGAAACAGGATGATCTATCATATGCCCTTGGAATTAGATCACCACAGTGCAGCTAAAATTCGTACACAGATTGACTGTATGATAGATGCCGGGAATGTCCGGGAGCTGGTTCTTGATTTTTCCGGTACGGATTTTATGGACAGCTCCGGCGTAGGGGTTGTGATCGGCAGACACAAGAAGCTGATGTTATATGGAGGAAAAGTGATGGCCTGTGGTGTAAATGAACGAATTGGAAAGCTTTTTGGTTCCTCCGGACTGGATCGAATCATTGCGAGAGTGGAGGTATAAAAATGAAAGAGCAGATTAAGAACAGCATGTGTGCAAGCTTTGATGCCAGGTCCGTCAATGAAAGTCTGGCGAGAATGATGGTTGCCGCTTTTCTGGCAGAATTAAATCCAACCTTAGAAGCGCTGGCCGATGTAAAAACAGCGGTTTCTGAGGCTGTAACGAATGCCATTGTACATGGATACGGCATCGAAATTGACAATGAACAGCGGATGGATGAACGGGGGGAGACCTTTCCGAAGGTAGAGCTTAGATGCAGCATAAACGAGGGCTGTATTTACATAGAAATAGAGGACCATGGTGTCGGCATCGAGAATGTCAGGGAGGCCATGCAACCTCTTTTTACGACAAAGCCAACACTGGAACGAACGGGAATGGGGTTTTCTTTTATGGAGGCTTTTATGGATGAAGTAAGTGTAGAGTCTAAGCCGGGGGTGGGAACAAAAGTGACGTTGAAAAGAAACTTAAACGAGGAAGAGACAAAAGAAGATACCTGTGAGTGTCCGTGATTTCCCGGGAGGATCGAAACCAGGTTGTGATGGATAACCTTGGACTTGTCTATATGGTGTTGAAGCGATTTGGTGGGCGGGGATACGAAATGGAGGACCTCTTTCAAATAGGAGTGATTGGACTAACAAAAGCGGCGGATAAGTTTGATGAGACTCTGGGATATGCCTTTTCTACCTATGCGGTTCCTCTGGTCATCGGCGAAATCAAGCGTTTTTTGCGGGATGACGGAATGATTCATGTGAGCCGTCAGATGAAGGACTATGCAAGAAAAATTGCAGCGGCCAAGGAAGAACTGGAAAAGAGAAACGGTGTGGAGCCTACCATAGAAGAAATCTCATTGGTCACGGGACTGACCAGGGAGGAAATTCTGCAGGGGCTTGAAGCAAATGTTGTGGTGGAATCCATCTATGCTCCGGTTGCGGGGAATGGGGCCGATGGAGGAGAAAAGTCGGCAAGCATCGGGGATTTTCTGGTGGATGAAAAAAATCAGGACTCTGCTTTTATCGATCAGCTGGCAATCAGTCAGGTTCTAAAAAGGCTAAAGCCGGAGCAAGAAAAGCTGATTCGGATGCGTTATATGGAGGGCAAAACACAGAGCGAGGTAGCGCAGGCTCTTGGAACCAATCAGGTAGCAGTATCCCGGCTGGAGAAAAAAATTTTGCTTCAACTGCGGAATGAATTCATATATAATGAACATGATGTATAACAGAAGTGTAAATAAAAAGGAGAAGACGTTAGGATGAAAGAGTTAAAGGAAGCGGTTTTACCAATGGATTATGAAACCTATGCGTTTGATTTGTATGGAACCCTGGTGGATATACATACCGAGGAGGATGATCCCATTCTCTGGAAGAAGCTGGCGCTTTTTTATGGGTATTATGATGCGCTTTACGAACCGGAGGAATTGAAAAAGGCATATGAAGAGCTTGTAAGGGGAAAAGAACAGGCATTAAAAAGCGAACTGGAGGAGAATGAAAGATACACCCATGAGGCTTCACCGGAGATAGAGATCACAGAGGTTTTTGCGGAATTATACAGGAGAAAGGGCGTTGAAGCAGATGAAAAGCTTGCTGTTCATACCGGACAGTTTTTCCGGGTGCTTTCTACCGAATATGTCCGTGTATATCCCAATACCGGAAGGATGTTGGAGTCTTTAAAAAAGGCAGGGAAAAAGGTGTACCTGTTATCAAACGCCCAGCGGATTTTTACCGAATATGAGATGCATGTGTTAGATATTGCAAAATATTTTGACGGAATTTTGATTTCATCAGATTATAAGACCAAGAAACCGGACCCACGATTTTTCGATGTAATGATGGAGAAGTATCAGCTGGATCCAAAGACCACACTTTTTATCGGAAATGATTCTAAAACAGACATTGCAGGAGCCCAAAATCTGGGGCTGGATACATTTTATGTCAATTCTAATATCTCACCGAAAAATGATAGTGCACAAAGTGCAACATACGTTGTGAAAAAGTTTACATCTTGGTGATTTTGTATATTTATTTTTCAAAAAACGAGGAGTACAATACACAAGGAATTGAAAATGAATAGTTCGAAAGTTCTATATTGCCAAGGAAGTGAAAGGACAAGAGACTTTCGGACACAGAAACATTCTAAGGAGGGAAACAAATGTTAGTAGCACGTATGATTGCTGTTGCAATCTTTGTTGTGATGTTTGTTATGATCATCATGGAAAAGGTTGAAAAGCAATACATTACACTTACGGCAGGTCTTCTTACTATCGTTGGTGTTTTCGGAATCGGCGGACTTGTTTCCGGCGGTGCGTTAAACGGACTCAACGCGTTAGTAGATACCTTGAATTTTAAAGGAATCTTTACTTCGGACTTCTGGTATGTTGCTGGACAGGCCGAGGAGACTTCTTCCGGAATCAGCTGGTCAACCATCTTCTTCTTATGTGGAATGATGATCATGGTGGAAGGAATGGCAAGAACCGGATTTTTCCGCTGGCTTTGTATGAGAATTGCCAAGGCAGTGAATTACAAGACCATTTCAATCTACATTGCATTTATGATTATGTCCTTTATTCTTGCAATGTTTATCGACAGTATTACAGTTATTTTATTCCTTGCAGCAGTTACATTAGAGCTTGCAAAGCTGCTTGGGTTTAACCCGGTACCGATGATCATGTCAGAGGTATTTTGCGCAAACTTAGGTGGAAGCGCAACCATGTGTGGAGATCCGCCAAACATTATCATCGGAACTGCTTTCGGATACTCATTTACACAGTTTTTGGAAAATACCGGTATCATTGCTTTTGTATGTTTGATTGTGATTGTAGTATTCTTCTATTTTGCAAACAGAAAAGAGCTTAAGAATACAGAAGGGGCTTCTGTGGATGTTTCCCAGATGCCGGACCCGAAGAGTGCGATTCTTGACCGCAAAGGATTTTTCATCAGCTGCATCATTTTTGCCATTGCTGTTGTCCTTCTTGTGACACACGCAACCACAGGACTTACTGTTGCAACCATTGGTATCGGAATTGCAATTCTTACGGTAATCACTACTGCGATCGTTGCAGGTACAGAGGGCGTTAAGCATATTTTTAAAGGTGTGGATTATAAGACCTTATTGTTCTTCATTGGACTTTTCATCGTAGTGGGAGGCCTTGAACAGACCGGAATCTTAGAGCTCATTGCCCAGTTTATTGAAAACGTAAGCGGTGGAAACCCATATATTATGATTGCTATTATTATCTGGGTATCTGCAATCGCATCTGCATTTATCGATAATATTCCGTTTGCAGCGACCATGGTCCCTGTTATCGCATCCCTTTCAGCAGATTCAGGAATTCCGCTTGCAACTTTAGCCTGGGCTCTTGCAATGGGAACAGATATCGGTGGCTCTGCTACACCGATCGGTGCATCCGCAAATGTTGTGGGCTGTGCTGCATCCGCAAAGGCTGGTCATCCGATTGACTGGGGCACATACTGCAAGAAAAATGTACCGGCAACCATTATCGTACTTTTGATCAGTACACTTATGATTTTTGCAAGATATCTGTAATATGGAAAGAGGAAGACTGCTTTCTTGGGCAGTATTCGTAGAATAATGAATAGGAAAAGCCATGTTAATGGGAAGCGCTTTACCCCCGTTAGCATGGCTTTTCTTGCGTATTCGGAATTGTGTTCCTAAATGAATTTGCATATTTGAATCAGAACCCACTCTCGTTTGTA
>JBJENM010000091.1:0-11100 GCA_051880175.1 Agathobacter sp.
CACTTATGAAGCAGTTAGAGACGGTTATGAGCAGCGAGATGGAAAATCTGGAGGTGGATAAAAATGATGACGGAGCAGATGATTGATTATGTCAGCCAATTGGAATCGGTTTGTGTAAAAAATGATACGATTGCCCCGCGTTTGTTTGAGGAATATGGGGTAAACAAGGGGCTTCGGGATGAAAATGGAAAAGGTGTCCTTACCGGACTTACAAATATATCAAAGATTGTTTCTTCAAAAATTATAGACAATCAAAAGGTGCCCTGCGATGGTGAATTGTGGTATCGAGGGTATCGGGTGGAGGATTTGATTCATCATTTAGGAGAAAATGAGTTTGGCTTTGAAAAAGTGGCATACCTTCTTCTGATGGGGAATCTGCCGGATGAAAAGGAAGAGGCTAATTTTAAAAAAATGATCGGAGAGTGCAGAACCCTACCCACCAATTTCACCAGAGATGTCATTATGAAGGCTCCTTCGGAGGATGTGATGAATTCCATGACCAGAAGCATTCTTACGCTGGCCTCCTATGATAAGCAGGCAAAGAATCCCAGCGTGAGCAATTCACTACGGCAGTGCATTCAGCTAATCAGCGAATTTCCGCTGCTGGCGGTATATGGATATCATGCTTACAATCATTATGAAAAAAATGAAAGCATGTATATTCATCATCCGAATAAGCAGCTTTCCACCGCTGAGAATCTTTTGATGATGATGAGACCGGATCAGAAATATACGGTTACAGAAGCCAAGGTTTTAGACACGGCACTCATTTTGCACATGGAACATGGAGGAGGAAATAATTCAACATTTACCACAAGAGTTGTTACATCCTCCGGGGCAGATACCTACTCTACAATAGCCGCAGCAATGTGCTCCTTAAAAGGACCAAAGCATGGCGGAGCCAACATCAAGGTCATGGAAATGATGGATGATATCCGGGAGCATGTGAAGGACTATTCGGATCAGGATGAGATAGAGGCATATTTAAGAAAAATCGTAGATAAGGAAGCCTTTGACCGAAAGGGATTGATCTATGGAATGGGGCATGCGGTCTATTCCATTTCCGACCCAAGAGAACGAGTGTTTAAAGGATATGTAGAGCAACTTGCAAAGGAAAAAGGAAGAGACAAGGATCTCGAATTGTATGAGAATATCGAGGTACTTGCACCGAAAGTCATTGCAGAGAAAAGGCATATCTTTAAGGGCGTAAGTCCAAATGTGGATTTTTACAGCGGATTCGTTTATGACATGCTAGGCATACCGGTAGAGCTTTATACCGCAATGTTTGCAACTGCCAGAATCGTTGGCTGGAGTGCGCACAGAATCGAGGAGATGATTGGTGCAGATAAAATTATCCGACCGGCATATATGAGTGTGATGGAGGAAAAGAGTTTTTGTTAGAAGAGATTTTCATTTTGTTTTAGAGATGAGGATAGAGCTAAAGATTTTATGCATTTACACCGATAAAAATTATGATAAACAATTTTCAGATGCTCGACAGAATGTTGTTTATTCGTTATTTGTATATCCCTTTTTTCATTTGTTTGTCTATGAATGAATTTTGCTATTTGAATCAGAACGTTTAAAAAGCGTCGGCACTTAATGAGCAATTTATTGCGAATTTAGTACCGTTACGCTTTTTACAAACGAGAGTGGGTTCTGATTCAAATATGCAAATTCATTCAGACACACAATTGTAAAATGGGAGTTTTTTAACAGCTTTCGGTAAAAGGATTTACCGGTTCATAAGGAAAGGAGTCCAATATGAAAATCACAAACAGTTCTATCGCTATGGCCTCAGAGCACCATGAGACTTCCTTTACGTACAAGGAATCCATGACCATGGAGGCCGCAAAGTCAAAAGACGCTGCCGGAGCAATTCTTACTCTGTCTGCCGAGGCAACCGGAAAGAATCTCAAAGAAACAATGGCAGAGTATCAAAAGCAGCAGGAAGAGGAAACCAAAAAGAGACAGCAGGAAAACGAAGCTCGTTCCCTGCAACAGATGGCGGAGCATTTGAGAACGGAAAAAGAAGACAACCAGTTTGAATTTCCGGATGAATATGACATGAAGATCAAGATGCTACGGCAGATGTTAGCTTCGCTTCGCGGTGAAAAAATTTCGAAGGAATGGAAGACAAAACCAGAAAATGAAGGTAAAATTTTAGATCTTCGCTCGGCCAAATACAGGAGGATGGAAGGGTTATCCTTTAGCGCAATGTCCGGGAAAGCAGTAAGCCTCGGAACCATAGAAAGAGGAACCACCGGGGTAGGAACAACCTGGCAGAAGATTACCGCCACTTCCGGATTTGCGGCAGAATCTGAAAGTACCACCTTTGCTTCCACAGGAATTGTAAAGACCGCAGATGGAAGAAGCATAGATTTTAATATCGAGGTATCCATGTCCAGAGCGTTTATGAGTCAGATCGATACCCTTGAAGTAAAAGAGTATATCAAGACCGATCCGCTTATGATTAATCTTGACACCAACATTGGATCGGTAAGTGATCAGAAATTTTTCTTCGATTTGGATTCCGATGGAAAAGAAGAAGAAATCTCCTTTGCAGGAAAGGGCTCCGGATTTCTGGCTCTGGATAAAAACAATGACGGAAAGATCAATGATGGATCGGAGCTTTTTGGAACAAAAAGCGGGGATGGATTCAAGGATCTGGCTTCCTATGATGAAGATGGAAACGGATGGATCGATGAGAACGACAGCATCTTTTCGAAGCTGAAGGTCTGGACAAAAGACGAAAATGGTCAGGATTATCTCATAGATTTAAAGAAGGCTGATGTTGGAGCAATCTATCTGGGGAATACGGATACACCGTTTTCTCTTAAAAATGAGGAAAACAACCTAAACGCGGAAATTAAAAAGACAGGAATCTACTTAAAAGAAAGCACAGGGGCAGCAGGTACGTTAAATCATGTGGATCTTGTTGTATAAATGAAAAAACTGCGTAAAATAGCGGGGCTCTCCCCGCTATTTTTCTATTTGGGTATACAAACACGAAAAAAAGATAGTATAATAGAAATATTAGTATTTGGATATATCCTTTTAGAAAGTTTTTAAAGAGGGTAAGCAGGTGGAAAGAATAGGAGTGATGAAATGGATAAGAAAATGCGGCAGAATTTGATATTGATTGCATTTGGGATAATTCTCTTTGCTGCTGTAATGAATCTGAATTATGTTATTCTGTTTTTCGGAAATATTGTGGGTATGATCGTGCCGATATTGGCGGGATTTATCATTGCCTTTGTATTGTCTGTGCCGATGAACGGGTTTGAGAAAATCATTCATAAATTATTTCGAAAAGCAAAGCATAAGCCGGGGGAAAAGGCAGCACGCATCTGCAGCCTGCTTCTTACACTAATTATGATTCTGCTGGTCATAGTCGTGACGATAACAACTGTTGTGCCGGAAATCATGACCTCAGTAAAGAGCATCGGAGTAATGATACAGGAAAAGTGGCCACAGTGGGCGCTTATTTTAAAAAGCTATGATATCGATACCACTCCAATCACGGATTGGCTGGAAAATCTGGAATTTGAGCATCTGTTTACCAATCTGGTAAGCGGTGCAGGTGCGGTATTGGATGTGATTGCAGGAACCGCAGCCTCCACCATCTCCATAGTGGTAACCACAGCGATTTCGATTGTAATAATGTTCTATGTCTTATTAAGTAAAAAGGATCTGGAAAGACAAAGCAAGAAAATTTTGTATGCATACCTGAAAAAAGAGCGGGCAGACTGGATTGTTTCTGTAGCGTCTCTGGTACACAACACCTACACTAAATTTTTGTCCGGACAATGCGTGGAAGCAGTGATCTTAGGCCTGCTAATGTTTGTTGCATTCTGTATATTCAGACTGCCCTATGCAGGGCTGGTTGCCATGCTTACCGGGGTTTGCGCCTTTGTACCATACATTGGAGCCTTCTTTTCCTGTGGCGTCGGAGTTCTGCTTACACTGATTGCAAATCCGTCCCAGGCAATCCTATGCTTCATTGTATATCAGGTGGTACAGTTTATAGAGAATCAGTTTATCTATCCTCATGTTGTGGGAAATTCCGTGGGGCTTTCTCCGCTTTGGACCCTGATGGCGGTCATGATTGGCGGAAAACTCTTTGGACTCATCGGCATGATTTTTTTCATCCCGCTTGTGGCTGTGATTTATACCTTAGTCCGCGAGTATACGAATAAGAAACTGAAGGAAAAGAAGATTTTGATTGAATAGAACAGGAGAGAAAAATGTCAAAAGCAGCATGGATTTTGTTTGGATATCTGTCCGGAAGCATTTTGTATGCACGGATTTTTGCAAAGCTATTCCGAAAAGAAGATATGATTGAAAAAAGCAGAGATCGTAATCCGGGAGCCGGAAATGCGTTTATGTATGGAGGCTTCTGGTGCGGTGTATTGACGCTGACCTGCGATATTTTAAAGGGATTTTTCCCTGTATATCTGTTTATGCAGTATGCACCGGATCTAAGTCCGGATATGCTTTCCATTGCATTTGTTATGGCAGCCCCCGTTGTGGGACATGCATTTCCGGTCTTTTTCAAAGGAAAAGGAGGAAAGGGAATTGCAGTTACCTTTGGATGTCTGCTGGGACTGTTCCCGTTTTTACGGCCCTTTGCAATATTGGCGGCCTTCTTTATCTTCTTTTCATGTATTCTGCGGATAAATCCACATTATTACCGGACGCTGGCAGCATATTTGTGCGCATTGATTGGAATGCTGCTTTTGGTGAAGGTGCCTATGATTCTTCTGGGATTTGCGATTATTGCAGTAGTGGTTTCAAGCCGCATGCTTCTCAGTGAGGAAGAAAAGGAAAAAATGAGGATAAAATTGTTATGGATGCATTAATACTTTCCTGTGGAACCGGAGGAGGACACGACGCAGCCGGAAAAGCAGTTTACGAGGAAATGAAAAAACAGGGCCATCAGGTTACGATGCTAAATCCCTACACCTTAAAAAGCAAAAAGCTTTCGGGAGGAATCGACCGGACTTACATATCAACCGTACAGCATGTGCCGGGGGCATTTGGTGCGGTATACAAAATCGGAAATTTATACCGACGGCTTCCTTTCCGTTCTCCGGTCTACTTTATCAATCGTGGGATGACGGATGTGATGCAGGAATATTTTGCAGAGCATCATGTGGATATCGTTATCATGCCCCATCTTTTTCCGGCGGAAATTCTGACCAACATGAAGCAGCATGGTATAGAAATTCCCAAAACCATGTTCATTGCAACGGATTATGTATGCATTCCCTTTACCGAGGAGACAGATTGTGACGCCTATGTGATTCCTGCCCCAGACCTGACAGAAGAGTTTGTGGGAAAAGGCATTCCCCGTGAAAAGCTCTATCCCCTTGGAATTCCTACAAACAGCAGCTTTTTGGAGGAAAGGACGAGGGAGCAGGAAAAGCAATTGCTGGGACTTAAAGCGGATAAAAAGTACATTCTGATAGCCGGCGGAAGCATGGGTGGAGGAAAAATAGAAAAAACGATTGAAGAGCTGCAAAGATATTTTTCTGACCGAAAAGAGGTAGAACTCATTGTCATCTGCGGAAGCAACCAAAAGCTGTATCAGAAACTGCAGGAGCAAAATTTTCCGGGAGTAACTGTTTTGGAGCATACGGACCGGATGGCTTCCTATATGAGAGCCAGCCATTTATTTATTACGAAGCCGGGAGGACTTTCCTCTACGGAGGCAGCAGTATGTCATGTCCCGATTCTGCATACATCCACAATACCGGGCTGTGAGAGCTGTAATGCCGAATATTTTGCCGGCCATGGCATGAGTATTTCGGAAAACCTGACGGATGAACTGCCGCGTATCGTTGAGGAAGTGCTGCAGAATCCGGATAAAGGTATAGATATGATGGCATGCCAGAAAAAAATAATAAACGCAACTGCGGCGGCAGATATCTGCCGTCTGGCAGAACAATTGGTAGGGGAGGTTTAAAATGGCGATTATACAATGGTGTAAGATGCAGATTATGTGTTTGCTGATTCTTTTTTATATAGGCTGTACCTATATAAAAGAGGGGAATAATCTGGAAAGAGTTACAAAGGTGTGGAACTGTAACCGCATTTTTGATGCGATGTTCTGGGTAGCGGAAATTGCGGTGCTGTTTGACGGGATTACCGCATGTACGATTAATTTTTTGGAGACAGTTCCGGAATGGTTGAATCTATTGGCGCATCTTGGGATGTTCCTATCCTATGAGATTTATATTGCGCTGCTGTTTTGGTACTGGTTATCGGTAACCATTGGCATACCAAAAAACAGGTGGATAAAGGTTGCCTGCAATTTACCGATTGTGGTTTCGGCACTTTTGACCATATATTTTCTTCCGGAGCTTGCGTTTATTAAAGGGACCTATACGAATTATTCCATGGGGACATCTGTATATGTATGCTTTATCAGCGTAGCGGTTTACTTCGTGCTTACCTTAGCGGTTATTATTTTAAAGCACAGATACATAGCGAAAAGGAAAATGTTAGGTCTGGCCACTACATTGGTTTTTATTGCAATCATTATGGGCATACAGATCATTTTTCCGGAATCCTTGGTGTCCTGCATAGCAATTGCCATGATTACTGTCAGCATTTACCTGGATATGGAAAATCCTGCAATCCACGGCTTGGAGCATTATCACAATGAGATGGTCATGGGTTTTGCAACCCTGGTAGAAAATAAGGATGATAATACCGGCGGGCATATCCGGCGTTCTTCTGCCTATGCGAATCTGATTGCAAAAAATATGAGAAAAGAGAAGAAATATAGGAATCTGATTACCAGAGATTACCTGAACAATCTGGTGAAAGCCGCTCCAATGCATGATATAGGAAAAATCGGTATTCCGGATGCTATTTTGCAAAAACCGGGAAGACTGACCCCTGAGGAATTTGAAATCATAAAACAGCATCCGGTCATCGGGGGAAAGATTATAAAGGACACCTTCAGTCACATGTTTGATGATGAGTATGAGCGCATGGCCTATGAGGTGGCGATGTATCATCATGAGAAATGGAATGGAAAGGGCTATCCGGAGGGACTTTCCGGAACGGATATTCCGCTTTGCGCACGTATTATGGCCGTGGCAGATGTATTTGACGCCGTATCGGCAAAACGATGCTATCGGGATGCCATGGCGTTAGATGAATGCTATAACATTATCATAAAAGGACGAGGAGAAGACTTTGACCCGGATATTGTAGATGCATTCTTAAAGGATCGAGATAAGGTGGAAGAGATTTATAACAGCATTGTGCATTAATTTTTGCAGCCTATTTAAAGGGAAGATAGATGTATTGCTATTGTGCGCACAGATTGGTATAATAATTCTATAAGAAGGCAATGCTAAGATTATGGAAAGGAGTGTTGTACTATGGCAGCAAAATCAGCTAATTTGTATGCAAGAATAGAGCCGGATGTGAAAGAGCAGGCAGAAAGTATCTTATCTGCGCTTGGTATTCCAGCATCTAACGCTATTAATATGTTTTATAAACAGATTATTTTAAATAAGGGGCTTCCGTTTGAAGTAAAGATACCTACGGCAAGACCTGTTAATGTGGCAGAACTGACCGAAGCGGAATTAAATGCAGAACTGGAGAAAGGGTATGCGGATATGATTGCAGGAAGAACTAAACCTGCAAGACAGGCATTTGCTGATATTCGAAAAGATTACGGTATATGATTTATGAGATAATTACCACCGATCAAGCCGAGGCTGATTTGAGGGGAATATATGAGTATATTGCTTTTGACTTGCTTTCGCCGGATAATGCAGTAGGACAACTTGACAGATTAGAGGAACATATCATTGGGCTTGAGAAATTTCCAGAGAAATTCAGACCTTATGAAAAAGAGCCGTGGTATAGCAGGGGACTAAGGGTAGTGCCAGTTGACAATTACCTGATATTCTATATTTCAGATAAGGATGCAGGAATTGTGACAGTCGTTCGTGTTATATATGCAGGCAGAGATGTTGATAATCAGCTTAATAATCACACGAAAATGTAAAATGGAATAAATAATAATGGCATAAAGGCGTATGAGATGTACCTATCTCATGCGCTTTTTTACTTGTTCTCTCATTTTTGAAAAGGAAAATCAATTTGATAAGATAATCCTACAAAAAATAAAACAAAAATGTAAACATTCAATAAGAAAGATAGTAGAATGAAATTATAGAGGAAACGAAAAAGATGGGAGCAGAATTATGAAATACAAAGAGATCATCGACAAAATGACATTGGAAGACAAAATTGCCCTTTGCAGCGGCAAGGATTTCTGGCATACCAAGGATTTTGAAAAGTACAGTATTCCGTCCATGATGATGTGTGACGGACCCCATGGTTTAAGAAAACAGGAAGATGCGGCAGATATGCTGGGTGTGAATGCATCTGTACCTGCAACTGCATTTCCAACTGCAGCAGCAACCGGATGCAGCTTTGATACGGAACTGCTAGGAAAAATCGGAGCAGCAATTACCGAAGAAGCAAAAGCAAATCATGTGGGACTTGTTTTAGGACCGGGAGCAAATTTAAAGAGAAACCCACTTTGTGGACGCAATTTTGAATATCTGTCCGAAGACCCATATCTGGCAGGAAAGTTGGCAGCAGCTTTTATCAAGGAGGCCCAGAAAAACGGAATCGGAACCAGCTTGAAGCATTTTGCCTGCAATAATCAGGAGTATAAACGGTTTTCTTCCGACAGTATTCTAGATGAGCGTACCATGCGCGAACTGTATCTTACTGCCTTTGAAATTGCCGTAAAAGAGGGACAACCAAAGACGGTGATGTCTTCCTATAACAAAATTAACGGTGTCCACAGCAGTGAGAATAAAGAATTACTGACCGATATTCTGCGTAAAGAATGGGGATTTGACGGCGCGGTTATAACAGACTGGGGCGGAATGTCAGACCGTATCAGGAGCTTTGCTGCAGGTTGTGATTTATCCATGCCGGGTGGAAGTGCTTATATGGAAAAAGAGGCAGCAGAGGCAGCGAAGAAAGGAACACTTTCCGAAGAGGCTGTGAATCTTGCAGTAGACCATATACTGACATTAGCCCTTGATGCCGCAGAAGTATTAAAAGAAAAAACAACTTATGATAAAGAGGCGCATCATGCGCTGGCATGTGAAGCGGCAGAAAAAAGTGCTGTGCTTCTAAAAAATGAAGAACATATCCTTCCTTTGAAAAAGGAGGAAAAGATAGCGTTAATCGGTGCTATGGCAAAAGAGCCGCGTTACCAGGGGGCAGGTTCCAGCCATATTAATCCGACAAAATTAGAAAGACTGACAGAAAAGATGCCGGAGGCCATCTATGCTGCAGGTTGTGACGCAAGCGGAGATACGACAGAGAAATTACTTGCAGAAGCAGTTAAGGCTGCAAAAGAGGCAGAGAAAGTGATTATCTGTGCCGGACTTACCGATAGCTATGAGTCAGAAGGCTTTGACAGAGAAAATATGAAGATGCCCCAGGGCCATATTCGTATGATAGAAGAAGTCACTAAGGTAAATCCGAATGTCGTGGTTGTATTGATGTGCGGAAGCGTGGTTGAAATACCATGGGCAGACCAGGTAAAAGGAATTTTATATATGGGTTTGTCCGGTCAGGCAGGAGCATTGGCGATTCGGAATTTACTTTACGGAGAGGCAAACCCAAGCGGCAGACTGGCAGAAACATGGCCAATCCGCTATGAAGACTGCCCAAGTGCGACCTTCTATGCAAACGGGAAAAAAGATGCCCAGTATAGGGAAGGCATTTATGTTGGTTATCGTTACTATGACAAAGCGGGGGTTCCGGTTCGCTATCCGTTTGGTTATGGATTAAGCTATACGACCTTTACTTATGGAACACCGGTTATTTCAAAAATCGAGGGAGAGAAGTACACCTATCGTGTACAGGTTGATGTGACAAATAGTGGCTCTTTGGCAGGAGGAGAAGTAGTACAGCTTTATGTAGGCGCACCGCAAGATGGAATTCATCGTCCGATAAAGGAATTAAAGGGATTTGTAAAAGTTTATCTTGCACCGGGCGAGAGCAAAACAATAGAATTTAAACTGACAGACCGCAGCTTTGCAGTATGGTCAGACGGTTTTAAAGTCCCGGAAGGAAACTATGAGATTTTCGTTGGTGGAACACCGGACACTTTGATAAGTGCAGGAATGATTCAAATTGAGGCGTTTGACGAAGTTGTTGCTATCCCAACCTGGCAGGCAGAAAGCTGGTATGAAAAACCGGAAGGAACTATTTCCAAAGAGCAATGGGAGAAAATGCTTGGACGCACAGTGGAAGAACCAAAGCTTGTAAAAGGTCACTTTACCATGGACAATACCGTCATGGAAATGAAGGATTATTCATTTGTGATGAAAGTAATGTATAAGGGCGTGGAGGCTTCTGTTGCAAAAGGCTTTGAAGGTAAAGTTGACTATAGTATTCCGGAATTTAGAATGATGATGGCAAGCAGTGCAGACTGCTCCATGAGCGGTATGCAGATTTGCAGCGGAATGAAAGGCCACCTGATGGAAGGCATGCTTGCCATGGCGAACGGACATTTCTTCAAGGGAATCAAACTTATGATAAAAAAGTAGGTTTGTATAATTAGAACATGGATAAAATATGCATTGCAAATTGACTTTACTTATATTTTGTGAGATTATGCCCTTTTCCGATATTCCCCCGGAGTCATTCCGGTCACTTCTTTAAATACATTCTGAAAATAGCTTTGGGAGGAAAAACCCAGGTAAGTGCTGATTTCAAGCGGAGTTTTATCCGTCTGGCTCAGAAACTCCTGGGCTTTTTTGATTTTCAGCACACGGACATATTCGGTAATTGTCACACCGGTTTCCTCTTTAAAGAGCGCAGAAAGCCGGCTGCGGCTTAGATAAGTAGCTTCGCAGAGCTCTTCGATGCGGATGTTTTCGGTCAGGTGGTCCCTGATATAGGAGATGGCATCCCGGATGGTTTTGCTGTAACGCTTGCCACGGGTAAGATCATGAACCTGTGTGGTAAAGTCAAGTACCATATGATACTGCAGGTTATTAATCTGTTCCGGGTCCATAAATTTTTCGCAGTGGCGGATAT
>JBJENM010000092.1:0-10955 GCA_051880175.1 Agathobacter sp.
CAATCGACCATAAAAAACGCTTAAAATGCCGCTTTTTTCATAGATTTTAGGTACTACAAAAAATTAGAACGGCAAAATCATACAATTTATCAATCAAGCATGAAGCACAAGCAGCTTTCGTTTGTAAAAAGCGTAACGGTACTAAATTCGTAAGTATTTGCTCATTAAGTGTCGACGCTTTTTAAAAGTTCGGATTCAAATAGCAAAATTCATTCTTGGGAACACAATTGAAAAAGAGAGTTCAGATTTCGCATTATTAGTAAAAGGCGGGAGATACTTATTAAGGAAGAGAAATCGAAAGAAAGGCGCAGGAGGCCATATAATAAGAAATGCGACTAACAGAGGCGGATAAGAAAAAAATTGAAGATGTCATCGGTTCGCTTCGCATGCACAGTGCTGTATGCCGGATGCAAAGATATGTGCAGCATGGAAGAATCTCTACCTTTGAGCACTGTGAGCGCGTTGTAAGGGCAAGCTACCTGTTGGACAAGACCCTGCACTTACACTCCAATAAAAAGGATTTGCTGATGGGTGCCTTTTTACATGATTTCTATCTCTATGACTGGCATGAAAAGGACGATTCCCATAAGTGGCATGGCTTTTTCCATGCAGCGAAGGCGGCAAGAAATGCAAGGGCGCATTTTAATGTGAATCCCAGGGTTGAGCAGGTAATCAAAACCCATATGTGGCCGCTTAATATTACGAAGATTCCAACCAGCAGGGAAGGCTGGATTGTGTGTCTTGCAGACAAGTATGTGTCTACTGCGGAGACACTGGCAATGAGGACAAGAAAATGACACTTTTGACTTATCAGGTATTTAAAACGGTTGCCGATATCGGAAGCTTTCATAAAGCGGCAGATATCTTAGGCCTTACGCCGTCTGCAATCAGTCATACCATTTCTTCCATGGAGAGTGAATTGGGATTTTCGGTTTTGACGAGAAGTAAATCCGGAATTACACTGACCAACTACGGAGAGCATCTGCTGCCTTATGTAAATGCGGTATTAAACAGCGACGAGAGCTTACAGCAGGTGGTCAGTGAGATGAATGGGTTAAAGACCGGAAAAGTAAAGATCGGTGTTTTTTCCAGCGTGTGTACGAACTGGCTTCCGGATATCCTTAGATCTTTTCAGGAGAAATATGAAAAAATCGAGATTGAAGTGTTTCAGGGAACCTATGATGATGTGTATTACTGGATTAAGAATGGTGTGGTAGATCTGGGCTTTTTGTCGGTCTCCAGCGCAAAGGACATCCCCATTGAGCCGCTTTTTGAGGACCCGTTGGTATGTGTGCTTCCAAAAGGGAAAAAGGATTCCAAAAATCCGACGTATGTTGATATTGAGGAGATGCGACAACATCAGTTCGTGACACAAAGGGATTGTACTGATGCGGATATCCAGAATTTCTTAAAGAAGAACCATCTGCGCATCCAGTCCAATTATCACGTTGTAGATGATCTTTCTACTGTGAAACTGGTGGAGAAGGGCTTTGGAATCTGCCTGATGCCGGAGCTTGTCATGTCAGATATTCCCTATCAGGTGGATGTGTATCCGATTCAGCCAAATGCCTGCCGGATCATTGGAATTGCCGCAATGAACCCGGGCTTTATGGCACCAGCGGTTCGAACCATGTACAATCATATCATAGAGAATTACAGAAAATAAAAATATTTACAGAAAAATCCCCCCCACGGGCTTGTGGAGGGGGATTTTTTTTCGGTATACTTGGAATGCAAAAAAGAACCAAAAAATTGCGGTGGGGAGAAAGAGAGGAATTTTTATGCATATGGCAGATGCGCTGGTTGCACCGGCAGTAGCGGCAACCATGTATGCCTGCTCAACAGTTGCAGGAGGGTATTCCGCAAGGAAAGTACGTTTAGAGAATGATCCTAAAAAAATACCGGTGATGGGGGTCATGGGAGCGTTTGTATTTGCAACCCAGATGATTAATTTTACCATTCCGGGAACCGGCTCTTCCGGACACCTGTGCGGAGGTGTGCTGCTTGCCGCATTACTGGGACCTTATGCGGGATTTTTGACCATGATCGGAGTGCTATTGATTCAGTGTCTGTTGTTTGCAGACGGAGGACTTTTGGCACTTGGATGTAACATATGGAATATGGCATTTTACGGATGCTTTATCGGAGCACTTTTGATTTGGAAGCCGCTTATGAAAAAGGGGGCAACAAAAGGAAGAATTGTTGCAGCTTCTGTTGCTGGATGCATGATTACCTTACAGCTCGGGGCTTTTTCGGTTACGCTTGAAACTCTGATTTCCGGTATTACGGAGCTTCCGTTTGCAGCCTTTGTTGCTACCATGCAGCCGATTCATCTGGCAATTGGACTGGTGGAGGGTCTGATTACAGCAGCGGTTCTCTGCTTTGTCTATGAGGCAAGACCGGAGCTTTTGTGGGGCGTCGGAGAAGCAGCAGAGAAGAAGGAAGGAAGATTTTCTTTTAAAACCACAATTGCGATACTGGTTGTTGCAGCAGCAGTAATCGGCGGAGGAATTTCTCTTTTCGCTTCTGCATATCCGGATGGACTGGAGTGGTCTATGGAGCAGGTGGCAGGAACCGCAGAGCTTGAGTCTTCCGGTACAGCATATGAAATCGCAGACCGCATTCAGAGTGCTACAGCGTTTTTCCCGGATTATGCATTCCAAAATTTCGAAAGCGCAGCAGGAACTTCCGTTTCAGGAATTGTTGGAGGAGCAATCGTTCTGGGGGTGTGCATCGGCGCCTGCTATTTATTAAAGTTTTTCAAGAAGCAGGCAGAAAATAAAGAATAATTCCGAAATGGGATAAACCTAAAATGAAAAGAAAGCAATCCGTTTTTGAGTGCGGAAAATGATATAGTTTATGAGTAAAATTTCAAAAGCAATCTATGAAATTGAACATATAAGCCAGATGGCAGAGAAGGACCAGTGGATGAATCGGATTCATCCACTGGTTAAATTGTTTTTAACTGTTTTTTATATTTTTACGGTGGTATCTTTCCGCAAATATGATATCCTTGGGGTATTATCCATGGCAGTGTATCCGCTCATTATTTTTATGCTGGGAGATATTTCTGTCAAAGAAGCGCTTTATCGTCTTCGAATCGTGCTTCCGGTGGTGTGTATTGTAGGAATCCTAAACCCATTTTTTGACAGAGAAATCCTGCTCTATTTTGGAACAATCGGAATCTCTCAAGGTGTGGTTTCCATGTTCTCCCTGATGCTAAAAGGAGTGCTTACCGTATTGGCATCTTACCTTTTGATTGTCACAACCTCTATTGAAAAAATCTGCTATGCCCTGCGGCTTCTGCATGTCCCAAAGCTTCTGGTAACACAGATTTTGCTGATCTATCGGTATATTACCGTACTGCTTGCACAAACTAAAAAGATCACACAGGCTTATGCCCTTCGGGCGCCGGAGCAAAAAGGAATACGCCATGACGCGTGGGGATCTCTTGTGGGACAGCTTCTGCTTAAAAGCATGGACAGGGCGGAGGAAGTGTATGAGAGCATGTGCTTAAGAGGATATCAAGGAGAATTTCCGCCGGATGAAGCCTGTGCGTTTCGTGGGAAGGACGCGGTATTTTTTTTCTTATGGAGTGCAGTTTTTGTACTCTTTCGCATATTCCCGGTATTTCAAATCGTAGGAGCATGGTTTATATAAAAAATATTTCGGAATTGTGTTCCCGAATGAATTTGCATATTTGAATCAGAATTGTGGAATTTGGCAAGATTTGAGGTGCTAGAACTGTCGTATACCTAAAATCCTTGAAAAACAGCTTCAAATTGCGGATTTTTCATGCGAATTGTATTATTTTGAGGAGTGGACTTCGCGGTATACCTAAAATTTGCAATTTCTTAGGTACAGGCTAAAATTGATCCGGCGAAAAGATACAATCGACCATAAAAAACGCTTAAAATGCCGCTTTTTTCATAGATTTTAGGTACTGGAAGAAAATCAACCGGCGAAATTATACAATTTACCAATCAAGCATGAAGCAGAACCCACTCTCGGTTGTAAAAAGCGTAACGGTACTAAATTCGCAACAAATTGCTCATTAAGTGCCGACGCTTTTTAAAGGTTCTGCTTTAAATAGCAAAATTCATTCGCGGGAATACAATTCCGAAAAGGGATAAAAATATTTAAGAGATAGAAAGTGGGAAAATATGAGTCACATTCACATAACCGTTGAAAATTTGAATTTTTCCTATCATAAGGATGAACCGATTTTAAAGGATATTACCTTTACTGCCAACGAGAAGGATTCCATTGGAATTATCGGGGCAAATGGCGTGGGAAAATCTACCCTGTTAAAGCTTCTGGTGGGCTTGGAACTTGATTTTACCGGAAGTATACGAATTGAAGAAATTCCCTTGGAGAAAAAGACCCTTGCAAAGATCCGCCAGAAAATCGGATATGTGTTTCAGGATTCGGATAGCCAGCTTTTCATGACGAACGTCTATCAGGATGTGGCCTTTGCACCAAAGAATTATGGCCTTCCGGAGGCGGAAGTAAGGCGCCGGGTATCAGAAGCTTTGGAGAAGGTGCATATTACCCAGCTTAAGGATAAGCCAATTTACCAGCTATCGGGAGGAGAAAAGAAGCTTGTGTCCATTGCAACAATTCTTTCCATGACACCGGACATTATTCTGATGGATGAGCCAAGCGCTGCATTAGATCCGAGGAACAGAAGAAACCTGATTAAAATCTTAAACGAATTTGAGCATCTTAAGATTATCACAAGCCATGATCTGGATTTTGTCTGGGATACCTGCAAGCGGACTATTCTGATGTCGGACGGGAAAATTGTTGCAGACGGTCCTACGGAGGAAATCCTTTGTAATCAGAAGCTTTTGGAGGAACACGGACTGGAACTTCCGTTATCTCTAATAAAACGGGATAAAAGTCCTATTTTTCATTGAAAAATCAGATAATTTTGATATAATATATGGGAATGTATGTTTAGGGGATATAGGAATCATTCAAAAAGAAAAGAGGAAGAAAAAATGAAAAAGTTGACCGCATTGGTTTTGACAGCAGTTATGGCATTTATGATGACCGCATGTGGTTCTGGGAATGCAGGTGAAAGTGCAGAAAACGGACAGACAGGAACAACGGATTCTGTAACAGCGGAATCTGATACTAAAAAGGATCGTTTAGATGAAATCTTAGAAAGAGGATATATCATTGTTGGGACTGAGGGAACTTATTCTCCAAACAGCTACCACGATGAGAATGACAATCTGGTTGGATTTGATGTAGAGGTTGCTGCAGCAGTAGCAAAATATATGGGCGTGGAAGTCCGTTATGTAGAGATGGAGTGGGCATCCATTTTTGCCGCTCTTGATGCAGGACAGATTGATACCGTTATCAATGAGGTGGGCTATACCGAGGAACGTGCCGAAAAGTATGATTTTTCCAAGCCATATGCATTTGTGCAGGGAGGAATTCTTGTAAAAGGTGACAATACAGATATCAATTCTTTCGAAGATCTGGATGGAAAAATTGCGGCAAACGAATCCACCAGTACATGGGGAGCTACCGCACAGGAGTACGGCGCAACCCTGGATCCGGTAAATGCAATGGCTCAGTCCATCTCGGAAGTGTTAAACGGACGTGCGGACTGTACCCTCAATTATGTAACGGCATTTGCGGATTATATGAAGGAAAATCCGGATGCAGATGTGAAGATTGCGGCATATTCAGACCCGGAGCCAAGCTCTTATATTCCGGTTGTAAAGGGAAATGAGAGACTGGTTGCAGCAATCAATGATGCCCTCGATCAGGCTGCCGCAAATGGAGAGCTTTCTGAGATCTCCATGAAATATTTCGGAATCGATGTAACCTCAGAGGAATAGTAGAAAACAGACATGGATAGTAGAATTATTGAAGAGCTGATAACGTCCTTCCCAAAGCTTCTGTCGGTGGGAATTAAGGTTACGATACCACTTACTTTGATATCCTTTACCATTGGAATCGGAATCGCCCTTATGACCGCCATGGTTCAGACCGCAAAGATTCCGGTTCTTAAACAGATTGCAAGATTTTATGTGTGGATCATCCGGGGAACGCCAATGATTGTACAGCTCTTTGTGGTTTATTTTGGCTTGCCGAGTATCGGAATTACCCTTCCAGCGTTTCCCAGCGCAGTAATCGTATTTTCATTAAGCGTCGGTGCATATTGCTCCGAAACGATCCGGGCAGCCATCGAATCTGTTCCGCCCGGACAGCTGGAGGCAGGATATTGTGTGGGGATGAATTACTGGCAGACCATGGTACGAATCATTTTGCCCCAGGCATTTCGTACGGCGTTTCCTCCACTTTCCAATTCACTGATCGGACTTGTGAAGGATACGTCACTTGCATACAGCGTTGCAATTGTAGAAATCCTTGCGACCGCCCAGCGGATAGCTGCACGAAGCTATGACTATTTCTGGCTGTATTGCGAAGCCGGTTTGATTTATCTGATTTTCTGTACGATTTTGACCTTTGTGCAAAGCCGCATGGAAAAGAGGATGGAAAGGAAGCGGTAATACATGCTGGAGCTTAAGAATGTAAAAAAGTCTTTTGGTAAGACAAAGGTATTGGAAGATATCAATATTACCGTAAACGAAGGGGATGTCATTGCCATCCTTGGTCCAAGCGGTTCCGGGAAAACAACGCTGCTTCGCTGCATCGAATTTTTGGAGCGGGCAGATGCCGGCGTGATGACACTGGATGGAATGGAGTATTCTTTAAAAAAGGCCTCCAAAAGAGAAGTCCATGAGCTTCGCAAAAAGCTGGGATTTGTTTTTCAAAGCTACAATCTGTTTGCAAATAAGACCGCCCTGGAAAATGTAACGGAAGGCCTTATTGTTGCAGGAAAAATGAAAAAGGAAGAGGCAGTCTCCATCGGAAAGGCAGCTCTTGAAAAGGTGGGAATGCTAGACCGCAGTACCTTTTATCCGTCACAGCTTTCCGGTGGACAGCAGCAGCGGGTGGCCATTGCGAGGGCGATAGCATTGGACCCGAAGGTCATCCTGTTTGACGAACCGACATCGGCTCTTGACCCCGAGCTTACCGGGGAGGTGCTTTCCGTCATGAAAAAGCTGGCTGATGAAGGAACGACTATGGTTGTGGTTACCCATGAAATGGGATTTGCAAAAAATGTTGCAGACCGTGTGATATTCATGGAGGACGGTGTAGTAGTAGAAGAAGGAAACGCAAAGGAATTTTTTGAACATCCAAAAGAAAAAAGAACCATACAATTTTTACGCAATAGTGCAGAAAGGGTATAAGATATGGCTACAATAATGCTTTGTGATGATGCCGCATTTATGCGTCTGACCTTGAAAAAAATCGTGGAAGGTGCCGGACATAAGGTCGTAGCGGAAGCGCAGAATGGAATCGAGGCAGTAGAAAACTATGATATTTTCCGGCCGGAAATTGTTCTTATGGATATTACCATGCCGGAAATGGATGGAATTGCTGCCGTAAAAGAAATTAAAAAGCTGGATGAGAACGCTAAGATTATTATGGTATCCGCAATGGGACAGCAGGATAAGGTATTTGCTGCAATTGCTTCAGGGGCAAAGGATTTTGTGGTAAAGCCATTTGAATCACAAAGGATTATTGATTGTATTAAGAAGTATGTATAGACTTGCATTAAATTACTCCCATTTCGAATTATGTTCCTGAATGAATTTGCATATTTGAATCAGAACCCACTCTCGTTTGTAAAAAGCGTAGCGGTACTAAATTCGCAATAGATTGCTCATTAAGTGCCGACGCTTTTTAAACGTTCTGATTCGAATAGCAAAATTCATTCTCAGGAACACAATACTGGAATGGGACTTAAATTATTGGGAGGATTTGCATATGCAGATCCTCCCTTTGTTATGGCAGGGAGGAGATTATGGAAACAAGACCTATTTTAAAAAACAAAACTTACTTATATCTGACGGAGTTTTTTTCGGGAATGTCTGTAATGGCGGTGGAGCTTGGCGCAAGCAGACTGCTTGCACCATATTTTAGTTCTTCCCAGATTGTCTGGACCATCATTATCGGAACCATAATGATTGCCATGGCACTTGGAAATATTTACGGTGGCCGCAGCGCGGACAAAAATCCAAATCCGGACAGACTGTATGGCAGAATCATAATTGCAGCAATCTGGATTGCGGCAATCCCTGTGGTTGGAAAATACATGATCATTGGAATATCAGCAATTTTGATTTTTTCTGTAAGTAATCATTTCCTGATTATTGCAGCCTTTGTTGCCTGTATGGTTATTTTTGTATTTCCGCTCTTTTTGCTGGGAACAGTTACTCCATCCCTTGTAAAGTATACGGTAGATAGTCTGGATGACAGCGGAAAAACGGTTGGAACCTTAAATGCTTCCAATACCATCGGCAGTATTATCGGAACCTTTGTTCCAACCTTTATCAGTATTCCTGCCGTTGGAACAGCCGTTACCTTCTTGATTTTTGCAGGAATACTGCTACTTCTTTCGGGAATCTTTTTTGTAAGCGCGAAGGTGCATCCCAGGCAGATGAAAAAGCTTTTTGCAGGAATTGCGCTTTTTCTGATCTGCTGTATTTTCGGACATGATACCAGCTTCGCATTCTGGCAGTCAGACTTAACCTATGAGGGGGAATCCATCTATAATTATCTGCAGGTTTACGAGAATGAAGATGAGGTTGTGCTCTCTACAAATGTCCTTTTCGGGGTACAGTCCGTGTACAGAAAAGATAAAGGGCTGACCGGAATGTACTATGACTATGCAATGGCAGCTCCCCTCATGACTGACTGGGATAACGGAAGCAAAAGAAAAGATGTTCTGATTCTTGGAATGGGAAGCGGAACCTATGCGACTCAGTGCCAAAGATATTTTGACAACCTGAATATGGAGGGTGTGGAAATCGATCAGAAGATTACGGATCTGGCAAGGGAATATTTTGAACTCCCAGAGGAGGTTGAGGTTACCACCTATGATGGGCGGGCTTACTTAAATGCAATTGATACCAAATATGATGTGATTATGGTGGATGCCTACCAGGATATCACGATTCCCTTCCAGATGTCATCGGTTGAGTTCTTCACACTTGTAAAGGAACATTTAAAGGAAGATGGCGTTATGGTCGTCAATATGAATATGCGGGGTACAAAGGAAGGAAATATCAATCAGTATCTTGCGGATACGATTGCATCTGTTTTTTCACAGGTGTATACCGTGGATGTGGCTTATTCTACAAACCGCGAGCTTTTTGCATCCAATGACCCGGGCATGAGGGAGCGGTTTTCGAAAAATCGTTTATTGCCGGAGGATGCCGAGCTTTTGGACATGATGCAGCGCGTGGATGAAAATCTGGTAAAATATGAACCCGGCTCCTATATCATGACAGATGACAAGGCTCCGGTAGAGCTTCTTGGTATGCGTGTAATTGATGAATTGATTGTGGATGAAGTAAGCTATTACAAGACGATTTATAAGGAGCAGGGAATAGAAGGACTGATGAACAGTCTGAATTAGGAGCATTCCTGTAATTCAGAAATAATGCCAATTGAATAAAAAAGAACCTCAAGGTAAGATTGAGTTGCATCTTGGCGGATGTAAACAAAACAATCATAAACCGGAGGTTCAAAATGAATTTAACACAGAATGACAGAATTAAGCAAGTAACAAGTGACACTTTAATTGTTGGAGTTGATGTTGGGTCACAAACTCACTTCTGCAGAGCGTTTGACTGGAGGGGATTTGAACTTTCAAGAAGAGTGTTTAAGTTTAGCAACACCGGAATGGGATTCCTTACTTTCCTTAGGTGGACAGAGGAACTCATGAATAAAACCGAAATGAAGAAGGTTATTGTTGGCTGCGAGCCTACCGGTTGCTACTGGCTTACTTTTCAGAAGTTCTTACAGGACCACGATATCCAGCTTGTAACGGTTAATCCATTTACAGTTAACAGAAGCATGGAACTGGATGATAACAGCCCTGAGAAAAGTGATTTAAAGGATCCTAAGACAATTGCGCTACTTGTGAAAGACGGAAGGTTTTCAACTTCTTATCTTCCAAGCGGAGTGTATGCTGAAATCAGGGAGGCCTCTGTTTGCAGAGATCAGATCATGAAACAGCATGTGCGTCTGTCGAATCAGATACAGGGATGGCTTCAGAAGTTCTTTCCGGAGTATTTTGAGTGTTATGCCGAATGGGATTCCACCAGTGGACTTATACTTTTGAAAGAGGCCCCACTACCACAGGATATCCTTAAAATCGGTGCAGGTGGAGTCAATCAGATATGGCGTAATGCAAAGGTGCGTGCGGCAGGAATCAAGAGGGCACAGACCCTGGTAGAAGCGGCACAGAACAGTGTAGGACTGGAGGCCGGTGAGGCTGCAAGACTTGAAATCTGGGTTCTTGTAAATGACTACATCCTGAAAGCAGAACAGCTTAAAAGGCTTGATGAATACCTGGAAGAAAAAGTAAAAGAAGTACCAAATGTGGAGAAACTGCTCGCCATCAAAGGAGTAGGAATGAGTACTGTGATTGGCTTTATTGCAGAGGTTGGTGATATCGGACGTTTCACTGACCCAAAGCAGATACAGAAGCTTGCGGGGCTAGAGATAGTCAAGAAGAGCTCAGGAAAGAAGAAAGGTCAGCCAAGAATCAGTAAGAGGGGCAGACGAAAACTACGAAGAACCATGTATGAATCAGCACGTGCATTAATGACCTGGAATCCTGCGTTTCAGGATGTGTTCCTTTATTACAGGAACAGACAGAGGAATCCTCTTGGAGGAATGCAGGCAAAGATTGCAGTTGCATGTAAAGCGATTCGGGTATTCTACGTAGTATTACAAACAGGCTGTGACTTTGATGAGGAGAAGTTCCGAAGGGACATCATCAGGCCAGAGGTAGCCTAACACAAAAAGCACATACTGTAGCAGATAACGTCCGCCAAGAATTCAATTGGTGCTGGATT
>JBJENM010000093.1:0-43318 GCA_051880175.1 Agathobacter sp.
TATTTTATTTTTACTGCTCGAATCAGAGTGTTCGGGCGGTAAGTACATAAGGGATTCCAATTTCAAATTTGTGTTTTAAATGAATTTGCATATTTGAAGCAGAACCCACTTTCGTTTGTAAAAAGCGTAGCGGCACTAAATTCGCAATAAATTGCTCATTAAGTGCTGACGCTTTTTAAACGTTCTGATTCAAATAGCAAAATTCATTTTTAAACACAAATCTGAAAGTGGAGTAGGGTAACGAGATAGGGATAAAACATGGTTACATCAAATTTTGAATTAAGAAGACAAAAATATACAGAGCGGATGACATACATAAAGGGAAAAAGCTCGCTACATAAGCTGCTTCGATGGGGAAATCTGATTTTCTCAGGGATTGTGTATGTGGCATATCCGCTGCTGCTTCTCATTTTGCTGGTACAAAAGAACCCGATTCTGTACCGTGCCATCATTGTACCGTTGGATTCTTTTATTATTCTTTCTGTTGCACGGTATTTTATCAATAGGAAGAGACCCTATGAGCTGTATGAGTGCGAACCTGCAATACATAGAGATAAAAAAGGAAACTCTTTTCCCAGCAGGCATGTGTTCTGTGTGTTTGTGATTGCCACAACCTTTGTGGGGGCCGGCTTTCCCTTAGCCGGGATACTGCTTTTTCTGGTGGGAGTAGGTATCGCAGGTATTCGTGTGTACTGCGGGGTACATTTTTTCAGTGATGTGGTGGTTGGCGCGGTGATTGGCGTTTTATGTGGTGTGATTGGATTTTGGGGTATATAATTTATGAACATTTTGGAATACGAAAATTATCACGAAGAAAAAAGTCATGGGGATCTGGTTTTCCCCTACAATACTTATCTTTGTTCCATTCCTCTGGATTTTTCATCGGTGCCGCTTCATTGGCATGACGAGATGGAACTGATTTATATAAAGAAGGGACAAGGTGTGGTAACGGTGGATTTCCGCCCCTATCGTGTGAATGCGAGAACCCTGATTCTCATCCTGCCGGGGCAGCTTCATTCCATTGAACAGTATGAGGATGAGAAGATGGAGTATGAGAACATTATTTTTCATCCGGACATGCTGCTCTCCAAGGGAGTGGATACCTGCGGTACGGAATTTTTAAAACCTCTTATGAGAAGGAAGATTACGGTTCCGACAGTTTTTACACCGGTGTATCCCTACTATACAGACGTGATTGCACCGATAGATGCCTGCGATGAAATCGGAAAGACCAGACCGCAGGGCTATGAGCTTTACATAAAAAGCATGCTGTTTCAGTTCTTCTTTATCTTAGATAACCGATGCAGAAACCTGACCATGCCTTCAGAGAATAAAAAGACCCTGGATAAGATGAAGGTCGTGCTGAAGTATGTAGAGAATCATTATGCAGAAAAAATCAGTATCGCGGATATTGCGAAGGTAGCAGAGTTTTCAGAATCTCATTTTATGAGATACTTTAAAGAGACCATGGGGATGTCCTTTGTGGAGTATCTGAAGGATTACCGACTTAAGATGGCCGCCCGGCTGCTGCATGGCTCGGAATCTTCCATTCTTACGATTTCGGATGAGGTGGGATTTGAGAACCTATCGTATTTTAACCGCTCATTTAAGCAGAGATATGGTGTGACTCCCAGTCAGTACCGGAAGAATGCGGATGGGGCTGAGGAGCAGATAAAAACAAATGGAGAATGCTGATATTCCATGAAAATACTTCCAGAATAAATGTAAAATGATAGGATTGTGCAAGTTTTTGCATTTATACGACAAGAATTATGTAGAAAAAGTGCATATACTAGCATTATCAGTTGACGAACACATGATTTTTATTTTGGAGGGAAAAAATTATGGCATTTCAGCAGGAAATTGAAACAAAACTTCAGAAGGGCATCAGCGTAAGCTCAAACGAAGAAATCTATTACGCACTTCTTGACCTTGTAAAAGATAAGGCAGAGGGCAAGGTTACCAATGATGGCAAGAAGAAATTATATTACATCTCAGCAGAATTCTTAATTGGAAAATTATTATCCAACAACTTAATCAACTTAGGAATGTATGATGAAGTAAAGGAGACTCTTGCAAAGTATGGCAAGTCTTTAGCCGAGATCGAGGAAATCGAGCTGGAGCCTTCTCTTGGAAACGGTGGACTCGGACGTCTTGCAGCCTGCTTCATCGATTCCATTGCAACCCTTGGTCTTAACGGCGACGGTGTTGGACTGAATTATCATTACGGACTTTTCAAGCAGGTATTTGAGAACAATCTTCAGAAGGAAACTCCAAATCCATGGATTACCGAGAAGAGCTGGCTCAACAAGACAGATACAACCTATACCGTACAGTTTGGTGGATTTAACGTATCTTCAAGACTTTACGATATCGATGTTGTAGGATATAACAACCGTACCACAAAGCTTCACTTATTCGACATTGAGTCTGTAGACGAGTCAATCGTGGGAGAGACCATTGATTTTGATAAGGAAGAAATCGAGAAGAACTTAACACTTTTCTTATATCCGGATGATTCCGATGATAAGGGACGTTTACTTCGTGTATATCAGCAGTATTTTATGGTTTCCAACGCAGCTCATTTGATTTTGGACGAGGCAGTTGCAAAGGGTTCTAACCTTCATGACCTTGCAGATTATGCAACCATCCAGATCAATGATACCCATCCTTCTATGGTTATTCCGGAGCTGATCCGTTTATTACAGGAAAAGGGAATTTTGATGGATGAAGCCATTGAAATTGTATCTAAGGTTTGCGCATATACCAACCATACCATTCTTGCAGAAGCTTTGGAAAAATGGCCGATTTACTTCTTAGACAAGGCAGTTCCACAGCTTATGCCAATCATCCGTGAGCTGGATAACCGCATCCGCAAGACCGTAACAGATGAGAGCACCTACATTATCAAGGATGGTCTTGTTCATATGGCTCATATGGATATTCACTATGGATATTCTGTAAACGGTGTTGCTTACCTTCATACCGAAATCTTAAAGGATACCGAGCTGAACAACTTCTACAAGTTATATCCACAGAAGTTCAACAATAAGACAAACGGAATTACCTTCCGTCGTTGGTTAATGGCTTGTAATCCGGAGCTTTCCGCTCTTATTACAGAGCTGATCGGAGACGGATGGAAGAAGGATGCAAACGAATTAGAAAAATTAGGAAACTTTGTAAATGATGATGCTGTTCTTGACAAGCTTCTTGCAGTTAAGCATGAGAAGAAGAAGCAGTTAGAGGCTTACCTTCTTGAGAAGCAGGGAATCGAGATTGATACACATTCCATCATTGACATCCAGATCAAGCGTCTCCATGAGTACAAGAGACAGCAGATGAATGCCATCTATGTCATCCATAAGTATTTTGAAATCAAAGCCGGAAAGAAGCCGGGAAGACCAATCACCGTATTGTTCGGTGCAAAGGCAGCTCCTGCATATATCATCGCAAAGGATATCATTCACTTAATTCTCTGCTTACAGGAGATCATCAACAATGATCCGGAGGTAAGTCCATACCTTAAGGTGGTTATGGTTGAGAACTACAACGTAACACTTGCAGAGAAGCTGATTCCTGCCTGTGATATTTCAGAGCAGATTTCCCTTGCTTCCAAGGAAGCATCCGGTACTTCCAACATGAAATTCATGTTAAACGGTGCAGTTACCCTTGGAACCAGAGATGGTGCTAACGTAGAAATCGCTGAGCTTGTTGGCGAGGATAACATCTTCTCATTTGGTGAGGATTCACAGACCGTTATCGACCGTTATGCAAGAGGCGATTACAACTCAAGAAGCTACTATGAAGCAGATGAGGACTTAAAGAAGGCTGTTGACTTTATCGTATCCGATGAGATGATGGCTGTCGGAAATAAAGAGAATCTGGAGCGTCTCTACAATGAGCTTTTAAACAAAGACTGGTTCATGACCTTCCCGGATTTCAAAGAGTATGTTGCAGCAAAGGAAGACATCTACAGTGCCTTCGAAGATCGTAAGCATTGGGCAAAGATGATGCTTGTGAACATTTCAAAAGCAGGCTTCTTCTCATCCGATCGTACTATCGAGCAGTACAACAACGATATCTGGAAATTAAATTAATGTCTATAAGAAGAAATATCTTATAAGTTTCCTTCTCAAAAAATCCCAAGCCGATGAGGCTTGGGATTTTTTATGCTCCTGCGCTTTGCGGCACAGGTATACATCTTGAAATTTATTTTCCGAAAACAACGGTTTCCGTCACTTCTGAATAGCCATGGGCAGACATGAAGCTCTTCAGTGCTGAAATCTTGGAATCAAATACTTCAAATTGCTTTTGCAAAGAGGCAAATTCCTCCAAAGCTGCGGCCTTATCGTTCTTATCCTTTGCAAGCCAGGAGGCTTCCGAAAGCTTGTGAAATTTGTCATGTGCATCATATAATTCTTTAAACTGCCGGCTATCGCGGATGACCGGATCTGACATACTCTTAAGCCATAATCCTAATTTGCAGCGATCCTGATTGTTTGTCTGTTCGTGCCGCAGGGATTCAAAGCCTACCGCGTTGTTATATACGCGCCACAATTGAATGAAATGATCGGTGCGGAAAATATCAAGCTTATCCAGCTCGGTTACATTTGAGAAACCACGGTAGAGGTCACTTCGAGCGGTATCGATTGCACGGTTTATGTTGAAGGAATGAATACCGGTATCAATGCAGACGGAAGCAAGGGTATTGTATCCGTCCAGCACATCTCCCAGAACAACTGAAAAATCATCCATAGTAGTTTTCTGAAGGTCGATGTTTTCTGAAATCTGGCTGACTTCATTTTCCAGCTTCTGCATCTGACCGTTGATGCCCCGGATATCATTTAAGGATTCCTCAACTTGTTTATTTCCCAAAACAAGACGCTCGGTAGTCTCATTCATGGTGGCGGCAAGCTCATTGATTCCTTCGCGAAGCTGGGCAACGTATCGAACAATATCCTCTGCGGATTCCGAGGTGTTGGTGGAGAGCTGGCGAACCTGGTCGGCAACCACGGCAAAGCCTTTTCCGGCCTCTCCTGCCCGGGCTGCTTCGATAGAAGCATTTAATGCCAGAAGATTACTTTCATCGGCAACGGATTTTACAATATCAACAATTTCAACGATTTTTTCGATTCGCTCATGGAAGTTCTGGAGCTGTTCATTCAGGGCAAGGATTGCATTTGAGGAAGTGCTGACCATCTGAATGTTCTCATTGATATTAGAAACACTATCCGACAGAGCACTTTTCATCTCAGATGTGCCCTTGGTAATATTGGTGATTGCAGAATGGACGCCACCTATGGAAGACAGCAGGTTTTCTTCAGAGCCTTTTATTTCCTGAATGGATTTTGTCTGAGCATCGATCTGGTCGTACATCTGCTTTACAAAAGAGTTGTCGCCTACGATATTCATGGATTCATTTAAGCGCATAACGTAATTGTTATTTGATTTTTGCAAAACATCAATCATTTCATTAAAACGTTCTGCAAGGGCTGGATCAGAATAGGCGGATGTATCGGCAGGGGTATAGTCACCATTCTTGATTTTTTCAATTTGTGAGAGCAGAAGCTCTTTGTCCAAGTTCCCTTGAATTTCCGGTGCTTTTTTCTTTCCGAACATATCGGCACCTCCTTTGTACTATATGAACATTATATTATCACAGTTTTCTGAAAAAAGGAAGAAAAGAGAGACAATTTAGAAAATTTCCCCTTCTTGAACCAACGTGCATGAAATGGTATAGTATTATAGATAATAATTAGGAGAAATCTTTTTATGAGAACATTTTGGAAGATAAAAAAGTGGCTGTATATTCTTGGAATCTGTGTGGCTGCATCTGCTGCAACCGGATGTACAAGCGATGCAGCCACACAGCAGGATGCTTTTTTCCAGTATGGTCTGGATTGTATGGCAGAGGGAAAATACGATGATGCAGCGGTGGCTTTTCAAAGTGCCCTGAATCAGTCAAGAGGAAGGGTAAGTGTCCGGGAGATTGATTTATGCTACTACAAGGCGGAAGCGCTCTTTATGAGCGGGCAGTTAGAAGAAGCCTGCAAAGCCTATGATGCAATCGTGGATTATAACGGTGCTGCTGACGCTTATTACTTAAGAGGCTGTCTGAAAATGAAGATGGGGCTTACGGATGATGCCCTCTTGGACTTTGAAGCAGCAGTGGAAAAAGATAAAAATAATTATGAATTATATATTGGAATTTATAATGCGCTTTCGGAAAATGACCTGATGGGACAAGGTCAGGCATACTTAAACCGGGCCCTTGAGATACGGGGAGATAAGGCCTATGACAAGATGGAAAAGGGAAGAATTTATCTGCTCCTTTCGGACACCTCCAGCGCAATTACGTATCTGAAAGAGGCGGTGGAAAAGGAAAGCCAGCAGGCGGTTTATTATCTTGCCCTTGCCTATGAGACGGCAGGAGATGAGGCAAACGCGGACATCTATTATCAAATGTATCTGGATAGCGGAATTGCAGATGCGAAGGAACTTTGTGAGATGGGTGAACGACAGATGAAAAGTAAGAATTACAGCGTGGCCCTGGACTATTTTGAGGCTGCTCTTGAACAGGAGAACGTGATGAACAAGTCTCAGATTTTGAGGGATATGTCCATCGCCTATGAGAATATGGGAAATTTTTCCATGGCAAGAGAAACCCTTAGACAGTATCTGGAATATTGTCCGGAGGATGAAGAAGCACAGCGTGAGATGGTATTTTTAGAAACAAGGTAGAAGAAAATCGTATGGCAGAAACAATAGAAATCGAAGAAATTGAAGAGCGGGTCATTCTGGTTGGAATCAGTGAACAGGACGGGGATGACGCGGAGGATTCCATAGAGGAGCTTGCTGAGCTTGTGAAGACAGCCGGAGCTACCGTTGTGGGAACCATGATTCAAAAGAGAGAGCGCATCCATCCGGGCTATTATATCGGAACCGGAAAGGTGCAGGAGCTGGCAGAGATGATCGAAGAATATGGTGCCACAGGAATCGTATGTGATGATGAGCTTTCTCCGGCACAGCTTAAGAACCTGGAGGAACTGTTAGACACAAAAATCATGGACCGGACACTGATTATCCTTGATATTTTTGCGGCACATGCCACAACCAGCGAGGGAAAGATTCAGGTTGAGCTGGCACAGCTTCGATATCGGCTGAGCCGATTGGCAGGATTAGGAAGAAGCATGTCACGACTGGGTGGCGGAATCGGAACAAGGGGACCCGGAGAAAAAAAGCTGGAAATGGACAGGCGTTTGATCAATGACCGGATTGCACAGCTTCGAAGGGAATTAAAGGAGGTCGAACAGCATCGGGAAGTAAATCGTGCAAAGCGGAATCGAAGCAAAATCCCGGTAGTTGCCATTGTGGGCTACACCAATGCAGGAAAGTCCACGCTGTTAAATCATTTGACGGATGCGAAGGTATTGGAAGAGGATAAGCTTTTTGCTACACTTGACCCAACCACCAGAATGCTGGAACTGTCCGGAAAACAGCAGGTGCTTCTTACGGATACGGTTGGTTTTATCCGCAAGCTGCCCCATCATCTGATTGAGGCCTTTAAGAGTACTTTGGAAGAAGCAAAATATGCAGATTATATTTTCCACGTGGTGGATGCCTCCAATCCCCAGTACGACAAACAGATGCATATCACATATGAGACGCTGGATGATCTTGGCGTAAAGGATAAGACGATTGTTACGCTGTTTAATAAGCAGGATCTGCGTAAGGAAGAGGAACCTCTTTTTGATTTTCGTGCCGATTATGTCATGAATATTTCGGCGGCAAAAGGCGAAGGGTTAGAGGAAATAAAATCCTTGCTGGAGAAGCTTCTTCGTGAGAACAAAATTTATATTGAGCGCATTATTCCATATGCAAAGGCGGGAGATATTCAGATGATTCGAAAACAGGGAGAATTGATTTCTGAAGAATATGTTCCGGAGGGAATTGCAATTAAGGCCTATGTTCCCATGGAAGTATATGGAAGACTGGATTAGTTTTTTAATAGCCCATTTCGGAAAAGTGTTGCCAAGAATTATGGAATTTGGAAAGATTTGAGGTGTAAAAGTCATCGTATACCTAAAAATCTTGATAAATAGCTTCAAAATGCGGCTTTTTCGCTTGAATTGTATTATTTTGAAGAGTGGATTTCGCTGTATACCTAGATATTTGCAATTTCTTAGGTACAGGCTAAAATGTATCTGCCGAAATAATACAATTGACTGTAAAAAGCGCTTAAAATGCGGTTTTTTTCAAAGATTTTAGGTATGGGAAGAAAATCAGGCGGCGAAATGATACAATTTGCTAATCAGGTGAAACATAAGGCGTTTTTGGCAATTCCGAAATGGAATTTTTTAAATCGAGTTCCTATAGATGGGAACCCACATAAAGAACCTGCATGTTCGGAATGGAATATGCAGGTTCTTTATGTGTGAGCGCTTTTTAGATATAAATTGTTTTGGTTCCATCGATTGCATTTTGCGTGGTGACTTCCACATAATGGGTTACGGCTTCTTTGTCTCTGGTGACAAGGAGCTTATAGAATTCTTCTGTGGTATGGTTTAACGCGTCCATTCCGTAATTTAGAATATATCGAAGCCAAAGCGTGCAGACGAGCTCCTTGAAGGAATTGAACAAAAGAGGAAGAAGAGAATTTCCGCTGATGATAGCTAATTCGTGAAAAAAGTGGAAGGTCTCTTCGGTAAGCTGCTCCGGCGTAGTGCATTTTTTTGCTGTTTCCAAAATGGTATGTAACGCGGCAAATTCTTCATCTGCTGCACGGTCAACGGCCAGGGAAGCTGCAAGATTTACCAGGACGATCCGAAGCTCGAGTATGGAACGCACCTCTTCGTTGGCAAGGGCTCCGCCATTGTAGCGCATGATGGAAACCAGGGTATTTAAGGAACCGTTTTTTCTGTAATCTGCTACAAAATTTCCGATGCGGGGCTGGATTACCAGAAAGCCTTTTTGTTCTAACTCGATAATTCCGGCATTGATGACAGCACGGCTGACCTGCATGGAAGCTGCAAGCTCCCGTTCGCTGGGAAGCTTTTCGCCAATGGCAAGTTCTCCGGATAAGATTTTGCTTTCAATCTCCTCAACAAAAAGCTCTTTTAGAGATGGAGCAGATAATTTTTTGAATTGCATAGGTACTCCTTTCTGGTATTGGTAAGACCACATACCACACAACTTATAGTACAATAGCAAATGATAAAAGTCAATAAAAAGGCTATTTTCAGTTGACTTATTTGCAAAAATATGGTACCTTATAACCAACGGGAAACTGTTGCTGGTATGACCAGCATGGATATAAAAATCATGGGGAGTATGATTTTTATAAATGAAAGGGATCGATGTATGGTATACGCCATATACCGGTCCTTTTATTTTTGAAAAAAAAATTCGAAATAGTATTCATTTTACACCCATTTCCCAAAAGTTTTCCTTAGAATGAATTTTGCTATTTGAATCAGAACGTTTAAAAAGCGTCGGCACTTAATGAGCAATGTATTGCGAATTTAGTACCGCTACGCTTTTTACAAACGAGAGTGGGTTCTGATTCAAATATGCAAATTCATTCAGGAACACTATTCCGAAAAGGGATGATTTAATTTAATGAAAGCATATTGCATTTCTGAAAAATATGATAGAATATTCCTATCTATGGAAAAATATCAGTCAGAGAAGGAGATATTAGGATGGCAAAGCTTGTAATTAATGAGGATAAGGTGTTTGGACATATTGAGCCGGAGATTTACGGACATTTTTCCGAGCATCTTGGAAGGGGAATTTATGAAGGAATTTTCGTAGGAGAAAATTCCGATATCCCGAATACAAACGGAATGCGAAACGATGTTGTGGAGGCCTTAAAGGAGCTGAAGGTGCCGATGCTTCGCTGGCCGGGTGGATGCTTCGCGGATGAATACCATTGGAAGGATGGTATCGGACCGAAGGAAAACAGAAAGAAAATGATCAATACCCACTGGGGCGGTGTTGTGGAAGACAACAGCTTTGGAACCCATGAGTTTATGGAGCTGTGCCGTCAGCTTGGATGCAAGAAGTATATCAACGGCAATCTGGGAAGCGGAACCGTGGCAGAAATGTCAGAGTGGGTGGAGTACATGACCTTTAACGGGGTATCCCCAATGGCGGATCTGCGTGCTAAAAACGGACATCCGGAACCATGGACTGTGGAGTATTTTGGTGTGGGAAACGAGAACTGGGGCTGTGGCGGAAACATGACGCCGGAGCACTACGGAAATGAGTACCGCAGATACCAGACCTACGTAAGAAATTACGACCCGGAGAATCCAATCAAAAAGGTATGCTGTGGCGCAAATGTGGCAGACTACTATTGGACAGAGCGTGTGCTTAAGACAACCTTTGATCATGGAGAGCATGCCCACGGATTTATGGATTATCTTTCCCTGCATTATTATGTGCATCCGGAAGGCTGGGAAATCAAGGGAAGTGCCACAGATTTCAACGAAGAGGTATGGTACAAGACCTTAAATAAAGCGCTTTATATGGATGAGCTGGTAACCCGCCATGCTGCAATTATGGATCAGTATGATCCGGACAAGAAAATCGGAATGTCCGTAGATGAGTGGGGCGCATGGTACACCTGTGAGCCGGGGACCAATCCGGGCTTCTTATATCAGCAGAATACGGTAAGAGACGCCCTGGTGGCCGGCATTACCTTAAACATTTTCAATAAGCACTGCGACCGTGTCAAGATGGCGGCTCTTGCACAGATGGTCAACGTCATCCAGTCTGTTCTTCTTACGGAAGGGGATCGGATGGTAAAAACGCCGACCTATCATGTCATGCATATGTACCGTTATCATCAGGATGCAGATCTGTTAGAGTCTGCCGTGACCGGTGTTGAGGAAATCGGTGTAGGCGAGTGGAAGGTGCCAAAGGTTACGGAATCCGTTTCCAAGGGTGCGGATGGCGTGATTACCATTACCGTAAACAACCTCTCCATGGAAGAGAGCGAGGAGCTGGACATTCGTCTTGTGGAAAAAGGCTATAGGGTATGTGAGGCCCGTGTGGTTGCCCATGAGGATGTTCATTCCCATAATACCTTTGAGCAGCCGGAGGTGGTTGTGGAGAAGGAATTTACAGATTATCAGGAAACAGAAGACGGCATCCGGGCAACACTTCCGAAAAATTCCGTTGTCCTGCTACGCTTAAAGAAGTAATTTTTGACGGAGCAATTTATGGAAGACGTCAACACACGAAAGATCTGTAAAAAGTGTTTGCTTCGGGAAATGGCAGAGGCAGATGCAAAAATGATTGAAAAATACAAAGCTGCCATAAAGCTTTCTGACCGCGTGGAGGAGGCTGAGTATGAAAAAAGGCTTTCTGTCTGCAAGGAATGCGACCGTTTAAATGCAGGAACCTGCGGAGCATGTGGATGCTACGTGGAGCTTCGCGCGGCAGCAATTGTGGGCCATTGCCCATATAAGAAGTGGTAGGGGAAGAAAACCCCGGAGGAATTTGTTTGTATGAAAAACGAAAAGAGTAAGAAGGAAAAAAGTCTTTCTTCTACCCGGCGTAAAATTCGGTGGGATAAACTGGATAACACAGCAAATATTTTTCCGGCCATTGCCGGAGAGAACATGACAAATGTCTATCGAATCAGCGTAACGCTTACGGAGAAGATTGATCCCGGAAAACTGCAGGAAGCGCTGGATATTGTTCTTCCCAAATTTGACGGTTTTAATGTCCGGTTGCGAAAAGGTGTATTCTGGTTGTACTTTGAGGAAAATGGAAAGCCTGCCCCAAGAGTCATGGAGGAAACCAATTTTCCCTGCCGGTTTATTCAGGCGAATCATAACAGAAGCTACCTGTTTCGTGTGACCTATTATAACTGCAGAATCAATCTGGAGGTATTTCATGTACTTACCGATGGCATGGGGGGAATCAATTTCCTGCGGGAGCTTGCCTACCAGTATCTGCGCCTGGTTCACCCGGAACTGAAGGGGGAGACAGGAGACAGCTTAAGTCAGGATACGTCCCTAAACCGGGAGGACAGCTTTGTAAAAAATTATAAAAAAAGTAAGCCCAGCGGCTTTAACAAGGAAAAGGCATACCTGATTAAGAAAGAAAAGCTGGCAAATGGGGAGTTTGGCCTGATTCATGGGCTGATGCCTGTTTCACAGCTTAAGGAAGTCTCCCATAAGTATGGAGTGTCCATCAATGAGTATCTGGTGGGACTCTTTGCCTGGAGCACCTATGTGGAATGTCTTCACAAAATGCCGTCGAAGAATCCCATTCGAATCGCAGTCCCAGTCAATTTAAGACCCTACTTTGATTCTGTGACGACGAAAAATTTCTTCGTGATGGTTTCTGCGGAATTTCGGGTAGAAAAGGAAGAGTATACCTTTGAAGAGGTGTTGGAGCTGATTAAGAACAGCCTCCATGCCCAGATTAACAAAGAGCATTTGGAGGATTTGTTTTCCTACAGCGTATCCAACCAGATGAATGTGGGACTTCGAATTGTACCGCTTCCCCTCAAGCTTTTTGCCATGAGACTGGTTTATACGAGAAATGCCCTGGCAAATACCACGACTGTAACCAATATCGGAAATATTCAGGTGGAAGAGGCCTATCGCCCATATATCAAGATGTTTCATGCATTTATTGCAATGTCCAAGGGGCAGAATCTGAAGGGAACGATTTGTTCCTACGGCGATACTCTGGTATTTACCTTCAGTTCCATTTTTTCAGACAATTCGCTTCAGAGAACCTTTTTTAAAAAAATTGCCCAGGATGGCGTAGACATACAGATCGAAACGAACGGGGTATATTATGAGTAAATGTAAAAATTGTGGAGTTGAAATATTAGATCCGACGGATAAGTGCCCGTTCTGTCATTGGGTACTTGACCCTGACCATTCCCAGAAGGAGGCAATGTATCCGGATGCAAGAATTATCTTCCGGAAATTTCATTTCCTTGAAAATTTGGTACTTTTCTTATCGATTGTGACAATTGCGATTGTTATCGGAATCAATTTCTGGATAAATCCGGATTTTTTGTGGAGCTTTGTGGTTGCATTAGCGCTGATCTATGTGAATGTGATTCTTCGCTTTGCAATCCTTGGAAAGTCCGGTTATCAGTTAAAGACTATCAGCCTGCTCATTGTTGCAGTGGTGCTGCTTGTGGGAATTGATTATCTGACGGGATATCATGGCTGGGCACTGAATTTCGTTTTCCCATCCGCAATCCTGTTGCTGGACCTTGGAATCGTGATTTTAATGATTGTAAACCGGAGAAATTGGCAGAGCTATATGATGATCCAGATTCTTTCTGTTTTACTGAGTCTGATTCCGGTAATCCTGTTCTTTACCGGTATTATTTCATTCGCCCCGCTGGTATTCATCGCCCTTGCAGCATCGGCCTTTCTATTTTTGGGAACCCTTATTCTGGGTGATCAGAGAGCACGAAATGAGTTGAAACGGAGATTTTATATATGATTGGACATTGGATTGCACGCCGGATTGATGCGTCGAAGGAAGCATCGGGAGCTGAAAATATAATAGACACGGAAATTTCAGAAGCGAAATCGCAAAAAGATGAGTCATCCGTCAGCGTACAGGGCAGAGTGGTAAGTGAACTTATGTCGCATCTTACCAATGATCTTGCAATCGGAAAGAAAATCAAAAGCGGCGAGCTAAGAAAGCGCATGGTTGAACCTGCCTGGAAGGTGCCGGAGTGCTTTACCATGACCCATATTGATATGGAAAACTTTTCCATGAAGCTTCTGGCATCAAAGGAAAATCCGAACATGGAAAAAATCATTTTACAGCTTCACGGCGGCGGATATGTGGGAGCAGTTCGAAATGCCTATTATGTGTTTGCTGGTCTGTATAATGAGGTGAGCCACGGAATGTCGGTGCTTACTCCGGATTATCGTGTTGCACCGGAGCATTTGTTTCCGGCAGCGTTAGAGGATGCAGTGGCATCGTATCAGTGGCTTTTGGACCGGGGATGGTTTGGAAATCAGATTATTGTGGCGGGAGATTCCGCCGGTGGGGGGCTTGCCATGGCCCTTGTGATGTATCTTAGGGACCATGGAATGCCACTTCCCGCCGGAGTTGTCGCAATGTCTCCCTGGACTGATGTAACCGCCAGCGGTGAATCCTACGAAACCAATTATGAAAAAGACCCTCTTTTTGGAAATACAAAAGAGAGTCTGATTTATTTAAGTGAATATGCCGGAGACCATGATCCCATGGATCCCTATATTTCTCCGCTGTTTGGAGATTTCAGAGGCTTTCCGCCCATGCTGATTCAGGTGGGATCCACAGAGATGCTTTTAAGTGATTCTGTGGACGCAGCTGCAAAAGCAAGGCAGCAGGGAATTAAGGTAAGACTTAGCATCTATGAGGGAATGTTCCATGTATTTCAGATGGCATATTTAAATCTTCCGGAATCCAAGCGTGCCTGGGCGGAGGTTGGAAAATTTATCGAAGTTATTTCTGAATAACATAATTTTCATTTCGAATACGTGCTCCTAAATGAATTTGCATATTTGAATCAGAACCCACTCGCGTTTGTAAAAAGCGTAGCGGGTTCTGATTCAAATATGCAAATTCATTCTTAGGAGCACATTTCCGAAATACAAAAAATGCTGAGGTCAAAAATCCTCAGCATTTTTTTATGAAATATATACGTTACGCATTTGCCGTATTTCCGGTATACAGCTGATAATATTTCCCTTTTTCTGCGATGAGCTGTTCATGATTTCCACGCTCAATCACACGACCCTGTTCCAATACAATGATGCAGTCGGAATTTCGAACCGTTGAAAGCCTGTGGGCGATTACAAAAGTGGTTCTTCCTGCCATGAGCTTATCCATACCATCCTGCACGATACGTTCCGTGCGGGTGTCGATGGAGCTGGTGGCTTCATCAAGAATGAGTACCGGAGGATCGGCAATGGCGGCTCTCGCAATTGCAAGAAGCTGACGCTGGCCCTGACTTAGGTTCGCACCGTCGCCGGTAAGAATGGTATTGTAGCCCTCCGGGAGCTGGCGGATAAAGGTATCTGCGTTCGCAAGCTTTGCTGCGGCATAGACCTCTTCGTCTGTGGCATCTAATTTTCCATAGCGGATATTCTCCATAACCGTGGCTGTAAACAGGTGTGTATCCTGTAAAACAATGCCCAGGGAATGGCGAAGATCTGCTTTTTTAATTTTATTGATATTGATTCCATCGTAGCGAATCTTGCCGTCCTGAATGTCGTAGAAACGATTGATCAGGTTGGTGATGGTGGTCTTACCGGCACCGGTTGAACCAACGAAGGCAATTTTCTGGCCGGGAGTGGCATAGAGATCTACGTTGTGAAGAACAATTTTTTCCGGAACATATCCAAAATCCACATCATCAAATACCACATCCCCCCGCAAACGCTTATATTCTACTTCACCGGTTGCCTGGTGGGTATGCTTCCAGGCCCAAAGTCCGGTATGCTTGTCGGTTTCGGAAAGACTTCCGTCTGCATTTTCAACGGCGTTGACAAGGGTGACATATCCGTTATCCGTTTCCGGTGTTTCATCCAATAATGCAAAAATTCGTTCACATCCGGCGAGAGCCATGATAATACTGTTAAACTGCTGGCTGACCTGGGAAATCGGCATGGAAAACTGCTTGTTTAAGGTTAAGAATGCCGCAAGGGCTCCAACGGTAAAGGTACCAAAGGTAATCGGACCCACCGTTTTTCCACTTAAGGTCAGTGCAAGGAGTGCGCCAAGTAAGGTACAAAGCACGTAGCTTAAATTTCCAAGCTGTGTATTGATTGGTCCCATTAAGCTGGAGTAGTAGTTGGCGTTCATTGCGCTGTCATAGAGCTCGTCATTAATCTTGTTGAAATCCTCAATGTTCTTTTTTTCATGGGTAAACACCTTTACCACCTTCTGACCATTCATCATCTCCTCGATGAAACCATTCACCTGACCGAGATTCTTCTGCTGTGCCACAAAGTAGCGGCTGGAGAAACCGACATATTTCTTGCTGACATAGAAGGTAATGCATACCATAACCAGAGTAAGTATCGTAAGGGGAATACTCAGACGAATCATGCTTACAAATACGAAAATAACGGTTACGGCACTGTTTACCATCTGAGGAATACTCTGGCTGATCATCTGGCGAAGGGTGTCAATGTCGTTGGTGTACACCGACATGATATCGCCGTGGGAATGGGTATCAAAGTAGCGGATCGGGAGATCCTGCATATGGGAGAAAAGCTCATCCCGGATATATTTGATACTTCCCTGTGAAATATAGATCAATATTTTTTGGTAGGTAAAAACGGAAAGAATGCCAATTCCGTAAAAAATAGCGACACGTCCCATGGCAAGAAGGAGCGGACCGTAATCGGCACCTCCGTTTTGAATCAGCGGAACGATATAATTATCAATCAAGGTCTGGATAAATAAGGTTCCCTGAATGTTTGCCAATACGGCTAAAATCGTACAGGCAAATACAACAATCCATGCAAAGGCATACCGTTTCATAACCGTCTTAAGAAGACGCATGAACAGCTTTCCAGGATTTTTAATTTTTGGTTTTGGACCCTGTGGTCCCTTGTGTCCCGGTCCCGGCATTATGAAGCACCTCCTTCGTCAAAGTCTCCGCCTCCGTTTGTCTGTGAATCATAGACATCACGGTAAATGGCATTGTTTTTCAGCAGCTCTTCATGGGTATCGAAAGCACTTACTTTTCCGTTGTCCATTACAATAATACGGTCTGCTTCCATTACCGAAGAGATACGCTGGGCGATAATGATTTTTGTTGTGCCCGGAATAGCTTCCTTAAATGCCTTTCGGATTTTCGCATCGGTTGCAGTATCCACGGCACTGGTGCTGTCATCCAGAATCAGGATTTTTGGCTTTTTCAGCAAGGCTCTGGCAATACAAAGCCGCTGCTTCTGACCGCCGGAAACATTGGTTCCGCCCTGTTCGATATGGGTGTTGTACTTATCCGGAAAGCTTTGGATAAAGTCATCCGCACAGGCCATGCGACAGGCTTCTATACATTCTTCTTCGGTGGCATTCGGATCACCCCAGCGGAGATTGTCTAAAATACTTCCTGAAAATAACACATTTTGCTGTAGTACCACAGATACTTCATTTCGAAGGGTGTCCAGATCGTAAGAGCGGATATCCTTTCCGCCAACGTAGACCGCGCCTTCATTGACATCATACAGACGGCTGATTAAGTTGACGAGAGAAGATTTCGAGCTTCCGGTTGCACCGATAATACCGATGGTTTCACCGGATGCAATGGTTAAGTTGATGTTATCAAGAATCGGAGCCTCCGAGTTATCATTAAAGCGGAAGGTAACATTTTCAAAACGAATGCTTCCGTCCGGAATGTCAAAGTCCGGATTTTCGGGATTCTTTAAGGTGCTTTCCTCATTTAGCACTTCGGCGATTCGGTTTGCACTGGCTACGCTCATGGACATCATAACGAAAATCATGGAAAGCATCATGAGATTCATCAGAATATTCATACAGTAGGTAAGCAGCGCGGTGAGATTACCGGTAGATAGCTCACCACCCACAACGGCATGGGCGCCGAACCAGCTGATGAGAAGAATACAGCTGTATACCGTAAAATTCATGAGAGGCGCATTCCAAAGGACAACGTTTTCCGCTTTAAAAAGCATGTTGTAAATATTCTGGCTCGCCTTTTTAAATTTGCTCTTTTCATAGTCGCCGCGATCATAGGCTTTTACCACACGGATGGCGGAAACATTTTCCTGAACACTTGCATTTAAATCGTCATATTTTAAGAAGGCTTCACGGAAATAGCCCATAGCCTTGTAGACGATGAGGGCAAGAAAACAGCCTAGAATGATCACCGCAATCAGATAGATGGAGGCAAGACGCGGACTGATGAAAAAGGACATTGCCATTGCACAAATCAAGCTTGCTGGTGCACGCATTGCCATGCGCAGCAGCATCTGAAATGCATTCTGAATGTTGGTAACGTCGGTGGTCATTCGAGTGACAAGACCGGCGGTGCTGTATTTATCAATGTTTGCGAAAGAAAAGTTCTGGATATTTTCAAACATTGCTTTTCTAAGATTTCGCCCGAGTCCCATGGATGCCTTTGCACCATATTTGGCACCCATCCAGCCGCCGAAAAGAGATACAAAAGCACAGATGATCATCAGGATACAGGTCCTGTAAATATATCCCTGATCACCGGCATAGATACCATCATCAATGACGTTGGCCATCAGCTTCGGAATAATGGTTTCCATAAGGACTTCAAGAAGCATAAATAGTGGGGTAATGATTGCAGCAGTTTTAAATTCCTTAATCTGCGCCCCAATTGTTTTTAGCATAATTAGTCTCTTCCTTCCTATTATTATAATGTACCTCCCTATTATAATATCAGGATGGAAAAGTTTTCTAGCTTTTTATTATTTTTTTATATTTCTCTTTTTTGAATTTGTGTTGCTGGGAATGAATGGATTTCTTCCTTTTTACTTTCGTGTGTTCAAGAATGAATTGTGTTTTACAGTAAAACAATTGGAAAATACATTTTCTACTGTTAGTTGTGATTCTCTAACAGAAAAAAGCTTACTCTTGCACCAAATTTACTGTTTTTTTCCTTCTCTATACAGTAAATCTGCACTTCTTCATGTACTTTTACTGTTTGCACGCTGTATAAAAACAGTAATATCCTGCTATATTGTATTAGAATACTGTTATTCACCATGAGCAAAACAGTATTTTTCTTAGTAAAGAGACAATATTACTGTTCCTGCTTTGTTTATTACAGTAAAAGGGCCAAACATAAAGTAACATTACTGTCGCCAATTTTAATTTCGGTCTGAAATCAGAATAGCAAACTTCATCCCTGAACGCACATAGGGAAAAAGCAACGATTTTCAGGATTATTTTTTGTAACATCTGCCACCACATAATATAGTTTTATTCTGTTGACAAAGACACAAGATATTGTATAATGGTTTTAGAACAAATCACAGATGTTGTGTTTCGTTGATATATTTAGCACTAGAAGGAGTAGGAAAACTTATGAAAATCATCAAGAGAAGCGGAAGCGAAGTAAGCTTCGATCCACAGAAGATCACGGCCGCAATCGTAAAGGCAAATGAATCGGTTATCGATTATGAAAAATTGACGGATGACCAGATTCAGGAGATCGTAAAAAATGTGGAAATTGCCTGTGAAAATATGAAGCGTTCTCCAAGCGTGGAGGAGATTCAGGATATGGTAGAGAACCAGCTCATGAATCAGCGCGCATTTACCGTAGCACGTAACTACATCACATACCGATACAAGAGAGCACTTGTTCGTAAATCAAACTCAACGGATCAGCAGATCTTAAGCCTGTTAGAGTGCAACAATGAGGAAGTAAAGCAGGAGAATTCCAACAAGAATCCTACAGTGAACAGTGTTCAGCGTGACTATATGGCAGGGGAGGTATCCAAGGATATCACAAAGCGTTTCCTTCTGCCGGAGGACATTGTAGAGGCTCACGAAAAAGGATTGATTCATTTCCATGACGCAGATTATTTTGCACAGCATATGCATAATTGCTGTCTTGTAAACTTAGAGGATATGCTTCAGAACGGAACGGTCATCAGCGAGACCATGATCGACCCGCCAAAGAGCTTTTCTACTGCCTGCAATATTGCTACACAGGCCATCGCGCAGATCGCAAGCTCACAGTACGGTGGACAGAGTATTTCACTTTCCCATCTCGCTCCGTTTGTACAGGTAAGCCGTGAAAAGTTCAGAAAGCAGGTTGAGGAAGAATTTAAGACTGCCGGAATCGAGCTTAGTGAAGAAAAAATCAATGAAGTGGCAGAGCTTCGCGTAAAGGAAGAGATTAACCGCGGTGTCCAGATGATTCAGTATCAGGTCATCACACTTATGACTACCAACGGACAGGCTCCGTTTATTACGGTATTTATGTATCTTGACGAAGTGCCGGATGGACAGATGAGAGCGGACCTCGCCGCAATTATCGAAGAAATGCTGCACCAGAGAATCAAGGGTGTAAAGAATGAAAAGGGAGTATATATCACTCCTGCATTCCCGAAGCTGATTTATGTATTAGAGGAAGATAATATCACAGAGGATTCGAAGTACTGGTATCTGACAAAGCTTGCAGCACAGTGTACTGCAAAGAGAATGGTTCCGGATTATATTTCAGAGAAGAAAATGAAGGAGCTTAAGGTAGATAAAACCGGAGAGGGACAGTGCTACACCTGTATGGGATGTCGAAGCTTCCTTACACCGGACCGCACCACGGAAAACGTTGCAAGAGCTTTAAATTATGAGGAGGGAAAAGGCAAATATTACGGCCGCTTTAACCAGGGCGTTGTAACCCTCAACTTAGTAGATATTGCCTGCTCCGCAGGAAAAGATATGAACAAGTTCTGGGAAATCATGGACGAGAGACTGGAGCTTTGCTACAGAGCCTTGATGTGCAGACATAAGAGACTTCTCGGAACTCCATCGGATGTGGCTCCGATTCTCTGGCAGAACGGTGCGCTGGCACGTCTGAAAAAGGGAGAGAAGATTGATAAGCTGTTATTTGGCGGATATTCCACCATCTCTCTCGGATATGCAGGATTGTGTGAATGTGTCAAATATATGACCGGGGTTTCCCATACCGATCCGGAAATCGGAACACCATTCGCAATTGAAGTCATGCAGAAATTAAATGATGCCTGCGCAAAGTGGAAGGCAGAGACTAACATTGATTTCTCACTTTACGGAACTCCGCTGGAATCTACTACCTACAAATTCGCAAAATGTCTGCAGAAGCGCTTCGGACGTATTGAAGGCGTTACCGATAAGAATTACATTACAAACAGCTATCATGTACATGTAACAGAAGAAATCAATGCCTTTGATAAGCTGAAATTTGAATCACAGTTCCAGGCCCTTTCTCCGGGAGGCGCCATCAGCTATGTGGAAGTTCCGAATATGCAGAATAATATCGACGCGGTCCTTTCCGTAATGCAGTACATCTACGAAAACATCATGTATGCAGAGCTTAACACCAAGTCCGACTACTGTATGAAGTGTGGATATGACGGTGAAATCTCTATCGTAGAGGAAGAGGGCAAGCTTGTATGGGAGTGCCCATGCTGTGGAAATCGTGATCAGGATCAGATGTCTGTGGCACGTCGTACCTGTGGATATATCGGAACACAGTTCTGGAATCAGGGAAGAACTCAGGAAATCAAAGAGAGAGTGCTGCACTTATAAAAAATAGCAAAGAAATTGTAAAGGTACATGTAAAGGTACAACTCTTTGTGAAACAAGACAACTCTTTATGAAACACTTGTAAAGAAACATAATGTAAATAATAAGCGGGAACCCTTGATTTTCAAGGGTTTTCGTTTGTTTATAGGGTAACGCGGGTATACTCTACATGAGTCAATAGTTATGCTCACAGAATATTAAATTAATAACTAGACAAAATTGACTAAATATAATAACATGTGATTATAAAAAGACAAAGGTGGCGTATTGTATGAATAAATTTGATTACCGGTATTATCAAAAAAGCATTGGTGAAAGATTGAAACAGTATCGTATTAATGCAGGGCTGACGCAACAGGATTTGGAAGATAAGTCAGGAGTATCCGTTCGTAGTATTTCCAGGTTGGAACAAGGTGCTTCTGTGCAGTTGGAAAGTTTGATTAAAATACTATCTGCACTGAATCTTGAGAACAACATTGATTTATTGATACCGGATCAGACAAAGCGTCCTTCGTTTTATTTAAAAGATAGTGAAAAGCCGAAGCAGAGAGTTCGAAAAAAAGCAAATGTTAATGGCGGCTTTAAATGGGGGGATGAAGAATAAATGAATACAACAGCAGAAGTTTACTTGTGGGGAACGAGAGTTGGAATTATTCATCAGGAACCGGATAAACCCTATGCGTCATTTGAATATGATGCAGATTTTTTGAAAAGTGGAATAGAAATATCACCTATTATGATGCCACTAAGTGATATTGTTTATGAGTTTCCACTTCTTTCGGGGGAACCTTTCTTTGGAATGCCGGGATTAGTTGTAGACTCGCTGCCGGATGATTTTGGAAATAAGGTCATTGAGCAATGGTTGGCATCAAAAGGAAAATCCATACGTGATTTTACTGCAATTGATAGATTGTGTTACACAGGAAAAAGAGGAATGGGTGCGCTGGAATATGTACCGGCCACTTATGAGATGAACGATATTGATGAGAATATTAATGTTTCGGAAATGGTAAGATTTGCTTCAGATGTATTAAATCAAAGAGAGGCAATCACACTGAATGCACAGGAAAAACTCACATATTCTCAGCTGGTACAGGTAGGAAGTTCAGCAGGGGGCGCAAGAGCAAAAGCCTTAATTGCATGGAATGAGAAAACAAATGAGATTCGTTCCGGTCAGTTAAATCTGGATAAAGATTTTGATTATTGGTTAATGAAATTTGATAACGTATCAAAAAACGGTGATCATGGGTTAGAGGATGTGCCCGAGTATACGCTAATCGAATATGCATATTACAAAATGGCTTTGGCAGCAGGAATTGAAATGAATGAGTGTAGAATTTATTCAAATGCCGGAGAAAATCATTTTATGACAAAACGATTTGACCGGGTGGATGGAAAAAAAGTGCATATGCAATCATTAGGTGCAATTGCGCATATTAGTTATAAAGAACCGGCGTTGTGCAGCTATGAAATGGCTGCGCAATATATGCGGGAATTAAATCTTACTATGAAAGAAATAGAACAGTTCTTTCATAGAATGGTGTTTAATTGTTTAGCAGTGAATCAGGATGACCATGTGAAAAATATTTCTTTTCTTATGAATCGTAGTGGTGAGTGGAGTTTAGCTCCTGCATATGATATTACTTTTTCGTATAATCCGACTAACAAGTGGCTTAGAGCTCACCAGATGACAATCAATCAAAAAAACAGAGATATTCAGCTGACGGATATGTTAGAAGTCGGTAAAAAAATGGGAATAAGAAAAAGAAAGTGCATGGAAATTATTTCAAGAATAAGCAAAGTCGTTGCAGATTTTGAGAAGTATGCAATAGAGGCAAGAATAAGAGAAAAGACTTATAGCGATATTCGAAATGTGCTTGACCAAAATAAGATAGAAATTTGATGAAAAGTTTTTATAAAATATCAGAGTGGAATCGGCCGGCTGAAATAGGAGCATCTGTCTTATTCTGATGGTTCTTCCTGTTGAAATATCGGTACTTTTTAGCGTAAAATATATTGAAAAAACAGTAATTTTAAAAAATCGGAGGTACTTCCCTTGCAGGAAACAAACTATATCACGATTATATCAAATAAAAAACAAGTGGTTCTGGGGGTCTGTACGATTCTTTACGTTCTTATGGTAGGAAAGAATGCAGAGATCCATGTTTCAGGAGGAAAGGTTTATGAAACCAGGATGACTTTTTCAGCCCTTGAGGAAAAACTCGGCGAGGGATTTATCAAAGTGCACCGGGGGTGTATCGTTTCTGCCATGGCGATTCACGATATTACGGACAGCATTAATCTTAGTAACGGGGACTCTCTGGGATATACCGTGCGAAAGAAAAAGCAGATTATAGACCAGTTCCGGGAAATACAAAGGCACATGATCCACAGCTTCATGGAGGAGGAAACACCACAGACAGAGGAGGAATACCGAAAGCATTACCAAAGCTTTGACAATCTGCCTTTTGCATTTACGGATATTGAGATGATCTTCAATGAGGAAAGCCACGCGGTGGACTGGATTTTCCGATACGGAAATCCGGCATTGGCAAAGCTGGAAAAGCTGCCCTTAGAGCAGCTGATTGGAAGCTCCTTTGGAAGTCTGTTTTCCAACATGGATTCCAAGTGGCTTAGAAGCTATGAACGTGCCACACTTTTTGGTGAAACCTTGGAGCTCATCGACTACAGCCCGGAGATTGATACCTATTTGAAGGTGATCTGTTTCCCCACGTTCAAAGGTCATTGTGGATGCATCCTTTTTGATATCTCAAATATAAAGTTTACCAAAAACAGCAGTGATGCCGAAAAAGCATTGATGCTTTATTTTGGAAAGCTGCCGAATTGAAGTGAAAGAATGTCGTTTCGAGCCGTTTGAACGTCGATTCGCGCCAGGTTTATTGATATATATGAAAAAAAGAACTAGAATTGTCTTAAGCAAAGGAAATCAAGCTTGGGAAGGTTTGATATACCCCTGACTGCTTTTTGAAAGCAGTCAGGGCATTTTTATGTTTGAATATAAAACAACGCGTGTTATAATAATTACATCTTTTTTCTTGTAAACAATTCCAGATGTGCTATCACTCACAGGCGGTTTCTGCTTTTTTTCACAAATGTCTTTTATCAGAAATACAATAAGGAGATAAAAGCATGGAATTAAATCATTTAATGGAATTATCCGGAGCACTTCCGTTTCGAATGACGAGTGATATTTTGTTTAAAATCATGATGCAGGAAACTACACACTTTTTCCGCAAAATCCGGAATTCTATTCCACGTATCGGCTAATCAATGAACGTACAGGGCAACTTTATTCTAGTAAGTTTCGCATTTCTGTGGTAGACTTGACATTAATAAAGCTGGCAACGGAAGACGATAAAAAGTATCATCGAGATTTGTGGGCGTCTTTCTTTAAAGCGAAAGAATGGGGTGAGCTTATGGAACTTGCAAAACAGGATCAGAATATTCAAAAGGCGGTTGTTACGCTCAAAAAGCTGACAGAAGATGAGAAGTTCAAATTGCAGTATGAAGCTCGCGAAGACCGCATACGGCAGGAACTGGATATGAAGTATTACTACGAGACCAAGTTTGCTGAGATGGATAAAAAGCATGAGGAGGATTCGAAGTATATTGCCGAACAGGCGAAAGAACTTGCCGAGCAGAAAAAAGAAAATTCGGCGAAGGAAAAACAGATTGTGGAACAGAATCAATACATAGAACAACTGCAAAAGCAAATTAAAGAACTACAGCAAAACCCAAAGTAGTATGTATTCTACAAGAAAATCCCGAAGAAGAAATAATAAACCTCTTCTTCGGGACTTTTTTTGGCTCTGCCTATTTGTAAAACTTATTATGAGACATTTGTCAACTTGCACCTTTGAGATTTTTGTTTACAATAGAAATATCAAGTATAGGGATAAGGATAGATACAAGGATAGGTACGAATGACGAAGAATTTGTTCAGCAAACCGAAGCTGCTTATTGTATTTTCAATGGCGCTTTTTAATTTTATATTTTTGGGAACGGAATATCTGTATGACAATATGATGGCTTATGTGATGGACGCACAGGGAGTGGTGGTTGCCCAAAGCTACATTCTCGGAGCAAGCGTCTTAGGATTTTTGCTGTTTCCTGTTTTGGCAAAGAAGATCAAAAACAAAGGCTGGAATTTCTGGGGATTTGCAATTACGGTTGTCGTTGTGATTTGCATTTTTGTAATTCAGCAGCATATGTCATGGGAAACAATCTTAGTCGCCGGATTAATTGCTTTCTGTCTGATGGGAGTTGGAGGAAGTGCAGTATGTTTTCTGGCGAGCAGGATTGTAGAAAATCAAAGACATCTTGCAAAGCATGTTGGAGTTGCATATGCCCTTGGCATTTTTATACAGTTTACAAATAACAATCTTGTAAAAAATGATATGGTGGAATCCATTGTGACTTCAATCTCCTGCGCAGTATTTGTGGTGTTACTGCTTAAAATGAAAGAAGAAAATGACTGCGGGGTAGGAATTGAAGGCGAGGATTGCAAAGAAAAGACAAAGGAAGCGACACTGGCAAATCCAACGATTGCTGGTATTTCGTTGATACTTTGTGTCCTGCTTATGACCTGTATTTTTTCAACGCTGGATAATGCAGTAACGCTGGTACATGCAGCAGGGAGCTTTGATATCGGACAATGGCCCAGACTTCTTCTTGCAATAAGCGGGCTTTTAGCCGGTGTGTTATATGATCTGAAAAACCGCAAATTTATGAACCTCATCATGTACGTGGTGACGCTTTTGTCAACAAGCTGCGTGGTGCTCATTCAGATGGGTGGCTCCTTTGTGGTGGGACTGTTGGCATTTTATATGTCCGCAGGATTTTTTGTAGTGTTTTTTACCACAAGCTTTATGGATTTGTCCTATTCCACAAAGCTTCCAACGCTGTGGGCGGGACTGGGACGTGCCACCAATAACCTATGTGCAATTTTAACGGGAACCATTTCCACGATGCTCCTTGCAACAGGAAACGGCATGGTCATTATGATTGTCGCACTGCTTATGTTTGCAGCAATCAGCATATGCATAGCAGTTTATGAGCTTCAACTTAAGGCTCCGTTGGAAAAGGACAAAGACGAAAACATCGTTACCATCATCCAAAATGACGGAATGAGTCCGGAAGAAAAATTTGCAGCTTTTTCAGAACATTTTTCGCTGACGGATCGCGAACAGGATGTGTTAAAGGTATTGCTGGATTCTGATGAAAACATACAGGATATTGCGGAACAACTGGCAATCTCCCGCGCGGCTTTATACCGCCATATTGCAAGCCTGAATGAAAAGACAAATACAAAGACCCGAATCGGCATCCTGCAGTTCTATTACAATTGGAAAAACAATTAACTTCTTTAGGATTCTTTGATACTTCTCATTAAAGAGGGCAAATTCGGGAATTGTTATGTTTTGCCATATGATTTTTTCTCTATGCCTAAAAAATCGTAAAACAGCTAGTTTTTCAGCTGATTATAAGGCGGATTGTATGGTTTTATAAGATGATTTTTAAACTGTACCTAAGGATTGGCGTTTTTCTAGGTATACAGTAAGATTAGCTCTGCGAAACCATACAATCTGTCACTTAAAAGGCGGTTTTGGAGCAGATTTTCAGAGAATTTAGGTATGAGAAGATTTTCATGCCTTGAAAACATACAATCTGTCAAGAATAAGAAAGTTTTCTTTACATAGCCGCACACTTTTTGGCTTGAATAAATAGATTTACATGTTATAATAGTTGCATCTTTTTTCTTGTGAACAATTCCAGATGTGCTATTACTCACAGGCAATCTCTGCCTATTTTCCACAAATGTCTTTTAGTTAAACAGATTAGGAGACAAAAGAATGCAATTAAATAATTTAACGGAATTACATGATTGGACAAAATTGTCCGGAGCGCTTCCATTTCGAATGACGAGTGATATTTTGTTTAAAATCATGATGCAGGAAGATACGGAAGTATTAAAGGCAATTGTGTGCAGTTATTTGGATTTGGACACGGAGGATATTCGAGATATTGTCATTTCTAATCCGATCTCCCTGAATGATGATATTCAGGGGAAGGAAATGATTCTGGATATTCGTGCCATGATGAATGATGACACTATCATCAACTTGGAAATGCAGGTCATTAACTATCAGGACTGGCCGGAGCGTTCCTTGTCATATCTTTGCCGCTGCTTTGACAATCTGCAAAAAGGGCAGGGATATCTACAGGTAAAAGGTGCGGTACATATCGGATTCTTAGACTACACTCTTTTTCCGCAAAACCCGGAATTCTATTCCACGTATCGGTTAATCAATGAGCGTACAGGGCAACTTTATTCTAGTAAGTTTCGCATTTCTGTGGTAGACTTGACATTAATAAAGCTGGCAACGGAAGACGATAAAAAGTATCATCGAGATTTGTGGGCGTCTTTCTTTAAAGCGAAAGAATGGGGTGAGCTTATGGAACTTGCAAAACAGGATCAGAATATTCAAAAGGCGGTTGTTACGCTCAAAAAGCTGACAGAAGATGAGAAGTTCAAATTGCAGTATGAAGCTCGCGAAGACCGCATACGGCAGGAACTGGATATGAAGTATTACTACGAGACCAAGTTTGCTGAGATGGATAAAAAGCATGAGGAGGATTCGAAGTATATTGCCGAGCAGGCGAAAGAACTTGCGGAGCAGAAAAAAGAAAACTTAGTGCAGGCGAAAGAACTTGCCGAACAGAAAAAAGAAAATTCAGAGCAAGCAAAAAAACTTGCGGAGCAAGATCAACGGATCGCGGAGCAGAAGCAACAAATCGTGGAGCAAAATCAACATATTGCGGAGCAGGATCAACGGATCGTGGAACAGAATCAGCAGATCACAGCACAAACGCAACAATTACTAGAACTAAAGCAATGCGTGGAGCAGCTTCAAACGCAATTTAAAGAATTACAACAAAGGAAAAAGTAGAATATTTACAACAAAAGCATCCTGGAGAAGACAATTGATTTGTTCTTCTTCGGGATATTTCAAATCTTCTCATTTGAAAAGCAAGCTTCAGAAATTGATATGTTTTGTCATATGATTTTCCCTCTGTGCCTAAAAAATCGCGAAAAGGCTAGCTTTTCGGCTACTTTTAAGGAAATTTTGAAGGATATACAAAGCAATTTTTAGCCTGCGCCTAAGGATTGGCGTATTTCTGCATACAGTAAAGGAGGAGCTTATGGAAGGTGCAAATCAGAATTGTTCAAAAGGTACTGTTACTCTTAAACAATTGACAGAAGAAGAGAAAATTAGATTGCAGAATGAAGCTCGTGAAGATCGCATACGGCAGCAACTGGATTTGAAGTACTATTACGAAACCAAGTTTGCTGAGTTTGATAAAAAACGTGAGAAACAGGCAAAAGAAATAGCAGAGCAGGAAAAAGAAATAGCTGAGCGGAAAAATGAATATTTAGAACAGGCAAAAGAGCTTGCAGCACTGAAAAAAGAATACATAGAGAAGGAAAAACAAATTGCAGAACAGAAGCGACAGATAGTAGAATTAGAGCAATGTATAGAGAAATTGCAAAAACAACAGAAAGAGTTGTAACAGAATTAAAGATAGTATATCTGCGATAGAACATCCCGAAGAAGAAAAAACAATTGTCTTCTTCGGGATATTTTTATGCGTTAAAGTGAAAAATCATACTTTTTTCTTATTTTGAGACATGTGTCAACTTAAATTGTGAGACAAAATTCGATAAAATTATTCTCAAGTTAGTACTTCGTTTATTGACAAAACATATGGGTAAAGGAGAATGAACATGAGAGGAAGAAAAATTATTGCAGGGCTGCTAAGTGTGATGCTCGTGCTAGCAGCAGTATTTGCGGGGAATGTGACAAGTGTTAAGGCTGATGATACAAAGCAAATTACAATCAATGTTACGGATAGTGGATCTGTTTTGGATACCTATTGCAATAGTGGAATTAAAGTTGATGGAAATTGGGTAGAAGATGGAAAAGTGAATGTTCCAATAACAAACGCGACGCATGAAATCGTCTTTACAGTTCAATTCGGATGTTCAGTCTCAAAAGTATTACTTGGTGGTGTAGAGCAGACGATTCTTACCAGAACGAATGGAGAATTTGAAGAAACATATATAGTTGTGGATGATGTTTCAAGCAATACCTATGACCTGACATTTGTAAAAGCAGAGTCAGATGATATAACCATAATCTGGAATTATAATGATCCAAGTGTGGCAGATGCATATGTTTCAAACGGAAAAGTTGAAGTGGTTTCTATTACGAGAGCTGGTCAAATTATATATAATGCATCTACACCAAATGAAAATGTCCGAATTGATAATAATGGTGGATGGGTTGCATTAAAAAAAGGAGATAATGTTGTCGTAAAACTGGTGCCGGATTTTGGATATCAAGTGGGGGATGTATCTGTAAATGAACAGAAATTAGTAGCGGACTCTTCAAATGAAAGTGTATTCAAATTAGATAATATACAAGGGAATCTTCATTTTAGCGGAAGATTTGTTCCGAAGGCGACAGAAATTACCGGTTTACAGGACTATCAGTCAATTACAATAGCTAATGGTCAAAATGCAATAAGCTCCGGAAGTCTGAGACTCTCAGTAAATAATGGAGGTGAGCCACCTGTTGTTACCGATGTCGTTGAAGGAGCAACTTCTGTTACTACTTTAGAATTAGGGTTAACAAAGGTATTAAGTCAAGGAACTGTTAGTGGTGTAAGTCAGGGTGAATGGACAACGTCAATTACTGAATTCACTAACAACATTACCGTAACCATTCCTATCACAGACACTACAGGACTTTCAGATGGACAGACCTATGGTATTGTAAGAGAGCATGGGAATGAGAAAAAAGAGTTGCAGGCAACCTATAATGCATCCGCTAAAACATTGACCTTCCTTACGAATAAGTTTTCAAAATATACAATTATAAAGCGTGATGCGGCAACTGCACCTACCATTCCGGTAGCGCCAACCACGCCAACTACACCAACAGATACTCCTTCTGAAAAAACGGAAAGCAGTTCTTCTACTACAAATACTTCTGCTACAAATACTACAGCTTCAACAACGGTAGGAACAGTTACGGATGTAACAAAATCTACAGAAAACTTCCAGGGAGCAGCCTTAGCAGAAACACCGGCTGAATTATTAGCAAATGTACTTACCGCAGCAGAACAGACGTTAGTAGCAAGTGGTGCACAGGTAAAGGTTTGGATTGATGCAAAGGATATTTCTGCAACAGTACCGGCAGACCAACTGGCACTGGTGGTAAATAGCCTTCCGGAAAAATATGAGGTTGCAAAATATTTGGATATCAATTTGTTCAAACAGGTGGGTAATAATGCTTCCTCAAAAGTAACGCAGCTTCCAAATGGTAACGTGGCAATTCGCTTTGTATTACCGGAAGATTTAAGAAAAGACGGAAGACAGTACAAGGTTGTTCGTATCCATGACGGAGTAGCTACAGTATTGGATGCAATCTATGATCCTGCAACAGGATTCATTTCTTTTGAGACGAATCAGTTTTCTACCTATGCTATCATTTATACAGATAGCGCAACGAACACAAAGTCTCCAAAGACAAACAATGGTGTTGACTTCGGCGCAATGTTAGCAGTCCTTTTACTTTGTGCATCTTCTGTTTATATGGTAAATCGAAGAAAAAGGGCATAAACATATAATTGAGATATGATATAATAGAATGCACCGGAAGAATTTCTTCTGGTGCATTTTTATAGAAATATCTTTTATTATATGAAAAAGGAATCAACAGGATTTTATGAAAGATAAAAAAACATTTATCATCGATATCATATGGATTGGGCTTTTCCTCTTTTTTATTATTCTTTTTATTGTGATTGGCGTAAGAAAAAGAGAAAAGCAGCGGGAATATGAGGCGTTAAAGGAGGCTGTTGTCATCACGGAAACAACGGAATCCGAGAGCGAGCCGGAAATCATTATAGAAACCGAGACAGAGGAGCCGAAGATTTATTGTGACAAAACGATAGATTTTGAAGAACTCCACGAAACGAATGAAGACATTTATGCATGGATTACGGTTCCCGGAACCGATGTCGATTATCCGGTTTTGCAGAGCGAGGAGGATAATTACTATCTGACGCACAATCTGGATCATTCGGGACCGCGGCCGGGATGCATTTATTCCAACAAGGAGAACACAAAGGATTTTTCGGATTTTGCCACGATTCTGTATGGTCATGATATGAATAACGGAACGATGTTTGGGACACTTCGAAGCTTCTATGACCGGGAGTTTTTTGAGGAGAATGATACTATCGTGATCTATACGGAAACGAACCGGTATACCTATCAGATTGTGGAGACGAGGCGTCATTCCGATGCATATCTTCCTTATGAGTTTGACTACTTTTCCGAGGATGGAAAGGCAGCATTTCTTCAGATGATGGCAGAGGAAGAGGATGATAAAAGCTTTATCCGGGAAGGCGTGGAATACGGGTTGGAGGATCGCTATATAGTCCTGTCTACCTGTATTCGATACGAGGGCGACAAGCGCTATCTGATGATCGGAAAGTTAGTAGAAGAAGCTTTTTACTATGAGTAAAGAAACATGGAGAAAAACGATATGATGAGAAAGCATTTTTCAAAGCTACTGGCAGTAATGCTTGCCATTGGCATGATTTTTACCGGCTGTGGAAGTAGTGCAGATCAAAGTGAAAAGGATGCAGCAACCGTTTCAACTTCTGCTACGGAAGCAGCATCGTCGGAAGTAACCGTTACGGACACCGAGCAATTGGCGGAAGCAGAAACAGAGACGGAAACAGAAACAGGCTGTGAGTATGACATCATCCCGGAAGAATTTGCGTATTCACTTACCGTCAGCATCAATCCTCTTGTGGAATTGTATTTTGATGCGGCTGACGTGGTCATCGGTGTGGCCTATTTAAATGAGGACGCGGTGGATGCCTACAAGGATTTGGAATTGGTTGGAACCTCCTATGATGAGGGACTGGAGCTTTTGGTAGATACCGCGGTGGAAAAAGGCTACCTAAAAGATGAGGGAAATGTGGAAATCGAGTTGGCAAAGGTGGGCACACAGGAAAAACCGGAGGTGGAGGAGAAAGCTCCTCTTGTAAATGCTTCTAAGGCGGTTACACAGGCCATTGCGACAATCAATGAGAGCCCCGAGACGGAGGCTCCTATTGCAGCAACCGTCGAGATTGCGGTGGCCGAGGAAGTGGTGGAGGAAGCCGGAATTCCTCAGGTTGCTATCTGTACTGTCTGCAATGGAACAGGAAATGACTGCAAGGAGTGCAACGGAGTCGGTATTGTAAATTGTAAAGCCTGCAATAATGGTGTTGAAACCTGTGGAGTCTGCAATGGAACCGCACGAATTAATTGCCATGGATGTCATGGAAGCGGACAGGAAAAAGGCTGTAGCAACTGTGGAGGATCAGGAACAGATCCTGCAACAGGAGCTGCCTGTGGAATCTGCGGCGGTTCGGGGCTGTCTGCATGTAAACGCTGTGGTGGAAGCGGAAGCATAGCTTGTGATGCCTGTCATGGAGCAGGAAGCTTTACCTGTTCCTGGTGCGGTGGCGCACTTCGCCATGTCTGCCCGATATGCTGGGGAGAAGGTGTCTGTTCTACCTGTGGTGGGACAGGGATTCAGTAAAAATTTACATAAAAAGCTACTGAAAAAGCAAGGCGGATATTCTACGCCTTGCTTTTTTCTGCCGGATTGCTATTGTTTTTTCTGCAAGAAGGTGCGAAAATAAAGAAAAAGGTGTTAGATTGTGCTGCGGGATCTAAGGTGGCGCGTATGGATGTATGAGAGGATTGTTCTATGAATTATGCAGAAATAAAGTATTGTGATATTGCAAACGGATTGGGATGCCGGACTGTTCTGTTTGTGTCCGGCTGCAGAAATGCCTGCAAGGGCTGCTTTCAGCCTCAGACCTGGGCCTTTGATTATGGAAATGAGTTTGATGAGAAGGTGCAAAAGGAAATCTTAGATTCTCTTGCACCTGCGTATGTACAGGGACTGACTCTGCTGGGGGGAGAGCCCTTCGAGGAAGAAAACCAAAAGGATCTCCTTCCCTTCGTGCGAAAAGTAAAGGAACTGTATCCGAAGAAAAATATCTGGGCGTTTACCGGCTATATCTATGATAAGGATCTGATTCCTGGAGGAAGGAAATACACCGAGGATACCGACGAGCTGCTTTCTTTGATTGATATTCTGGTGGACGGACCATTTAAGGAAGAAGAGAAGGATATTACCTTAAAATTCAGAGGATCGAGAAACCAGCGTGTAATTGACTTGCAAAAAACAAGAAAAAGTGGCACAATAGCGTTGGCAATGGACTAGAAGGAGTGCGAGGAGCATGAAAAAGAATGTACAAAGGATACTGGCCATGATCTGCTATTTGCTTGGTGTACTTTTTGCATTGTATTATGGCGGTTGGAAAATGTTTATCAGACCAATTGAAAAATTGATCGTTGTGGGAATGGCAAAGGAACTGACCCTGACTTTCGTTTTGGCAAATCTCTTTACCATATTGATGTCAACGACGGTGGCAGGATTTATCTTCTGCATCGGATATATTGGCTACAATTATTTTAAGGGGACGGAAGACCCGGATTGGAGCCTGCTTAATCCGCCGGAGGAAGAACATCAGGATTCAAAGCAAAAGATATAAAGAAGGGCAGCATTTTGATTTTACGAGTTTGGGATTATTACGATGAATTTCAATGCATTGCAGATAAATGCAAGGATAGCTGCTGTATTGGCTGGGAAATTGATATTGATGAGGATACCTATGCGTATTATGCTACCGTGCCGGGAGCGTTCGGAAAGAAATTAAAAAAGCATATGTATCTAACGAAGGACAAGGAGTATAGCTTTCGCTTGGGAGAGCATGGTCGTTGTCCTTTCTTAAACTCCGGGAACTTATGTGATATCTGCATAGAGCTGGGAGAGGAAGCGCTAAGTGAGGTCTGTACGGAGTATCCAAGATTTTCCATTACATATGGAGATGTCTGGCAAAAGGCGTTGTGCCTGTCCTGCGAGGAGGTAGGAAGGATTCTTTTTACCCATGATGAGCCTGTAAAGCTGGTGGATTACGAGATGCCGGATTATGAGGAAGAATATATCTCTGAGGAAAAAGAGAAAGAAGAAATCCTAAGCCGGGAAGAATCACTGGAAGAGGAAGCACAGGAGGCTCGGGAAGCAAACTATATTACATGGCTGGAAAGCATGCAGGCACTTTTGATTTCGACGCTGCAGAACAGAACGATTCCCTTTGCAGACAGAGTGTCTCTGTTCCTTGCCATTGCAAAGAAGGCGCAGGATTTCATAAATACATGGTTGGAATGTGATACGAAGCCGGACTATGATAGGGAGTGGGAGGCGTTAATACAGGAAGGGAATGCTGAAGACTATAAGCTAGAGAATCATCTACAGGAATTGGCCGACCCATGGGAAACAGGAACCTATGAAGCATTTTTACAGCGCTTTGAGGTGTTTACCAGGATGGAAGTTTTAGATGAGGAATGGACGCATATCAAGAAACTTTTTGCTGAAGATTTTACCGAGCAGACCTATGAAACACTCACAAAGGAATATTTGTCTGGCAAAGATTATAAAGAAAATGATTATGAGCAGCTTGCGGTTTACTTTGTGTTCCGCTATTTTATGAATGCGGTTTATAACTATGACCTACTATCTTATGCAAAGCTTGCAATTCTGTTTACCAGGGTCATTCTTGATATGGATGTGATTCGTTATCACAGAAACGGAAAACGGTTTTCGGTGGAAGACCGCATAGATACGGCCCGTATTTTTTCAAAAGAGGTGGAACATTCCGAAGAAAATGTGGAATTGGCAAGAGAAGAGGTGTTGTTTTAAAACAACACCTCTTCCGGCATTTCATTTATGGTGATAAGTCGGTTTCGACCGTTTTGTTTGCCGTAATACAGGAGCGTATCCACGACTTTTAGCATCTCATCGGAGCTGCCATAGGATGCTGCATCAATCAGACCAAAGGTCATGGTCACAGAGAGTGTCTGACTGTCGTAAGAATATTCCGTCCGGCGGATTTTCTCGATCATGGAGGCCATAACCTTCACATGATCCATATAAGATCCCTGAGTCAGTACAATTAAGAATTCTTCCCCGCCCCAGCGGATGCAGTAGCCGTAGTCCTTTACATGATCCTTCATCAAGGCGGAAATGGATTTTAATACATAATCTCCGCAATCATGTCCGTAGGTATCATTGAATTTCTTGAAAAAGTCTATATCCCCCAAAGCAATGGAAAATTTCATCTTTGTTCCCTTGGATTTTTCAAATAAATCCGATAGCTTTTGCTGGCCGAAGCGGCGATTGTTTAAGCCGGTCAGCATATCCTGTTCCACAAGTCCGCGAAGAGAGGCCTGCATATCCACCATGGAGTGGGCCATGGAGCCGAATTCATCCTTCCTTGCCAGCAGATCCGGAGGCACCGTGTTGGAGAGGGTTCCCTTTGATACTTTTTCAAAGGAGGAAGTAAGCTTCTGTAAAACGGCGATAAATTCTGCGGAATAGCGCAGTGACCACAGAGCTGCAAGAAGGATGGCAACGACAGACAGTGCCAAAATTGGCAGAACCGCTTTCATGGTAAGGGTTCGAACCCGCTTTTCCGGCATAACTGCGGCAAACATACCGACGCAGCTACCATCGCTGTTAAAGAGCGGCTCATAGTAGCAGAAGTAATTTGTACCGTAGATGCCTACCTTGGTATAAAAAGTCTCAGATCCCGTATCAATGACATCAGACACAATCTGCGGATTGGCAGGGGTACCGATGAGACGAAGACCATCCTCTGTGCGGAGCGTGGTAATAATGCGCAGATCTCCATAGAAAAGCGTATAATCAATTCCGTTATTCTGTTTTAACGAATCAATCAGGGAATAGTTTGAATTTAAGATGGTATCGCCCTTCGTAATCAATAGCTCAGTCTCATTTTCGTACTTGTTGTAATCCCCTGGATAGAGCATATCGAGTGTTGTTACTGCGTTTTGCGCCAAACATTTCAGCTCGTTTTGAACTTCGTCTTCCATGGAAGAGGAAACCCAGAACGAGCTGAAAATGGTTGTGACAATACCAAATACCAGAAGTGGTAAGACAGTCATCTTTGCAAGCACACGCGAAATGCCGGATTTCGGTTTGCTCATAAATGAATATTCTCCGTAACTATGTAAATAATTAACCTAAAATTTTGCGAATAGATTCGATAACACGATCTGCCTGAAATGGCTTAACAATGAAGTCCTTTGCGCCGGACTGAATGGCTTCAATAACCATGGACTGCTGTCCCATTGCAGAACACATTACACATACAGCGCCCGGATCTGCGGCTTTGATTTCTTTTAATGCCTGAATTCCATCCTTGTTCGGCATTGTGATGTCTAAGGTTACAAGATCCGGCTTTAACTCATTGTATTTGGCAACGGCCTCATTGCCGTCGGCAGCTTCGCCGGCTACTTCATAGCCTCCCTTGGTAAGAATGTCCTTTAACATCATTCTCATAAATGCGGCATCATCTACAATCAAAATCTTTGCCATTTATTTATCCTCCTGTTTTAAAATCTGCTTTACGATGCTTTTTGGATAGAGCTGCATCAACTCGCTGTCAATCAAGTTATCCAGAGTAAGGTGGAAAGTAACTTTGACAATGTCGGTTCCGTTGCACAATTCGTCCGGAATCTCAAAGGTCTTTTTGTATTTGGAATTGATGAGTGGAAAACCAATGTCCGTTGGCTTGTCAAGAAGGGTTGCCATTGAGGTGGCAATTGTTCCGCACATCTGATTCATAGCCTCTGAGATTGCAGAGAGCGTAAGCTCATCAAACTGCATACCATCAATTGTGCCATCACCAAACATCATAAGATTGGCGATGATTAAGGCATCATCTTCCTTTAATATCATTAAATTGGTTCCATCTAACCCCTTTGTATATGGGACCTTTACAAGTATACGATCTTCCCTGGTAAGTTCTTCTTCGTTCGCTAGAACGTCAACCTTTGGAGTCGTAATATTAGTAGGTCTGCCGAGCATCAAGCTTAATGTTGTAGCGGCATTGCCGGTGCAGATATTGGCAATTTCGCCGATTGCGTCAGCCTGCTCCTTCGTAATCATTTCCATATAAAACCTCCGCATAATACATTAGTACTACAATTGATTATATCAGACATATTAGAAATAGAAAAGAAAAAAATTTCGAAATTTGCAAAATTTGTTACGATATACTAATATATAGTAAATTGTAGCAAAACTCCCATTTCGGAAAAGTGTTCCTGAGAATGAATTTTGCTATTTGAATCAGAACTTTTAAAAAGCGTCGGCACTTAATGAGCAATTTATTGCGAATTTAGTACCGTTACGCTTTTTACGAAACGAGAGTGTGTTCTGATTCAAATATGCAAATTCATTCAGGAACACAATTTCGAAAAGGGACTAGCAAAATAGTGTCTATGGAAGGAGTGTGTCTTATGGGTGACATGGAATATGAAGAGGCGCTAAAGCTTGGGAAAAAAGAATATAAAGCATGTATTTCACAGGGAAAATTTCCGTATCTTCCGGTATTGGATGATATTATTTCCAGAGAAAATATACAATCAGAAGTAAATCTTGGCCTGGTGCAGGTTCCCCTGGAGTTTGTTGTGGGAACAAGTACGGCAGGAAGAACAACTGCGTTTGCGGCAAACTTTATGCCGATATTGGAAAACAGCACAGAATTTGGATTTAAGTGGGCAAATCTTGCAGATGCCCAGATGACGGAGGGAATCCGTGACCCGATTACAGCATACGAGTACATGAACCGGTTCTATGTTGTGGAGGGAAATAAGAGGGTAAGTGTATTAAAATATTTTGATGCGGTTTCCATTCCGGCATATGTTACAAGGAAGGTCCCGAAATATTCGGATGAATTTGAAATCCAATTGTACTATGAGTTTATGAAATTCAATGAGATTACCGGGTATAACACCATTGAATTTACGAAACTTGGCAATGCCCAGAAGCTTTTGGAGCTGATGGGGCATACAGAACCCTGGGATGAGCAGGTAAAGGAAGACTTCAATAAAGTCCGTTTCTATTTTCAGAAGGCATTTTCCTTCCGGGGCGGAGATAAGCTCTCCATCACCATCGGAGATGCCTTGATTGCATTTTTTAATGTGTATGGCTATGAAAACGTACTGAAGATGGAGCCTGCCGATTACAATGTGAATGTGGCGAAGGCCTGGAATGAAATCGTCATGATGGGAGAGAAAAAGAGTGTCGATCTTGTCATGGACCCGGGAAAAATTCAGGAGAAAAAGAATATTCTAAGCTATTTCATTCCACAGACACCGAAAAAATTTACGGTTGCCTTTTTGTATCCAAAGGCTCCGGAGACCTCCGACTGGATTTATGCCCATGAGCTTGGACGAAATTATCTGGAAGAGACTTTTTCGGATAAAATGCAGACCATCTGTGTATCTGATGTGAATGAGAACAATATTGAGGAAGTCTTAAATGATGTAATTGCCCGGGGGGCAAGCATCATCTTTGAGGTTGCACCCCAGATGATGCAGCACAGCTTAAAGGTTGCAGTAGAGCATCCTGAGGTAAAGATCTTAAACTGCTCCCTGAACACACCTCATAAATACATCCGAACCTATTACGGAAGAATGTATGAAGCAAAATTTTTGTCCGGTCTTCTGGCAGGGGTACTCACGGAGAATGACAGAATCGGATATATCGCAGACTATCCGATTTATGGAATGATTGCAAATATCAATGCCTTTGCACTGGGAGCGGCCTGCACCAATCCAAGGGCGAAGATTTATCTGGAGTGGTCCACCAAAAAGGATTTTGACAGAGACCGGTTCTTAAATGAGAACGATATCCGGATCGTATCTGATCAGGATATGATTACACCGAAGGATGCATCCAGAATGTTCGGACTGTATCGCTATGAAAACGGTCAGACAACCAATCTTGTCATGCCTTTGTGGAACTGGGGCGTATTTTATGAGAAAATGATTCAGAGCATTGTCACCGGCTCCTACAACAGCGTGGGGGATGATGGCGGAAGAGCCTTAAATTACTGGTGGGGAATGTCCGCAGGAGTGGTGGATATCATTTTCTCAAAAAATATTCCTGCCGGAGTGGCACGTATGGGAGAACATTTAAAAAGTGATATCTGCAAAGGAGACATTGTTCCTTTTTACGGAGAAATCTATGCACAGGACGGAACGAAGAAGAACAGCCTTCACAAGGAAATGAAGCCGGAGGACATCATGGAGATGGATTATCTGGTGGAAAATATTGTGGGAAGCATACCGGCAATATCAGAGCTTGTGGACGGGGCAAAGGCAGTTGTCCAGCTTAAGGGCGTAGAAGAGAAAAAATAGGGGATTAAATTAGGATGAAGATACTTTTTCTGGCTGATGTAGAATCAAAAGCGTATTGGGATTTTTTTCATAAGGAGGATTTTGAAGATATTGATCTGATTGTGTCCTGCGGTGACTTAAACGCTGCGTATCTGTCCTTCCTGGCAACGATGGTTCCAGTTCCTGTTCTGTATGTGAGAGGAAACCATGACGATCGCTATAAGCATAATCCACCGGATGGCTGCATCTGCATTGAGGATGACATCTACAATTTCAAGGGAGTCCGTATACTTGGGCTCGGCGGATGTAACCGCTACAAGGCGGGAGAGAACCAGTATACCGACCGGCAGATGAAAAAACGTGTGAACAAAATGCGTTTAAAAATATGGAGGAATGGTGGGTTTGACATTCTCGTGACCCACTCTCCGGCAAAGGGATTGCATGATGACAGCGATCCCTGCCATGTTGGCTTTGATACCTTTAACGAGGTAATTAAAAAGTACAAGCCAAAGTATTTTGTACATGGACATGTTCATATGAATTACGGAAGAAAATTTCCGAGAGAAGACATGGTGGATGACACCCATGTCATCAACGCTTATGAAAAATATGTTATTGAGATACCTGAAAAATAAGGAAAAGGGCATCCCCTGTTTGGGGAATGCCTTTTTCTATGTTTTCAGATGTGCAGATCAAGCTCGTCAAACAGCTTTTTTACTGCAAGCTTGTACTCTGTACCCTTTTGTGATTTTTGAATTCTTTTTACATGCTTTTGGGAATCCGCAAAGCTTCGTCCAAGGTAAAACCAGATCTCCTTCATATGCATGACCACGTCCTTTTCGCCGGAAAAAATGGACATATAGCCGTCAAAAATCTCATCATGAAAGGAAAGAAAACGCTCCTTGAGGGATGATGAGCAATATTCAGAAGAATTTGCAGATGAAGGGACTCCTTCATTTGTCGGAAAACTTTTTATTTGTTCTGACAATACGGGATTGGCCAATAGACCCCGGCCAATCATGACCTTGTTAAGACCCGGATAGCGGGAAATCAGCGACTGATAGTCCGATAGGGTCCAAATGTCACCATTGTAGCAGAGTGCAGTGCCTCCGGAGGCAAGCTCTCTTACTGCAAGATCGAAGGCTTCCAACCGGGGAGTTCCTTTGTAGAAGTCGCTTCGGATTCGGGGATGGACAATCAGCTCGCTAATGGGATATTTTTTGTAAATCGAAAGAATTTGGGGCCAAAGCCCATCGGTATCGTAGCCGATTCTTGTTTTTACAGATACCGGAAAGTCTGCCTTTTCGTATACTTCGTATAAAAAACGATCCAGCTCATGGGGGTATGCCAGCAGCCCGGAGCCACGCTTTTTTGAGGAAACCGTGCCGGAGGGACATCCGAGATTGATATTGACCTCGGTATAGCCATAGTCAAAAAGCTTTTCTGCCATGTACAGGATTTCCTTTGCCTTGTTGGACATTAGCTGTGGAATTAAGGTTATCCCTTCGTTATTGGCAGGCAGAAGATCACGAATGGTTTTCTTATTCATTTTTTCGGAATAAGAGATGAAGGGGGTAAAGTATTTGTCGATTCCGTGGAAGTGGTGGAAAAAGGCATTTCGCACAATGTATCCGGTGAGCCCTTCCATAGGCGCAAGATAGATTTCCATGTCATAATTCCTTTTCTTTGGTAGTGCCTCTATTTTAGCAAGCGTCTTGTATTTTTTCAATGAATTCGACAAATTCATAGTCTGTGAAAAAACAAAAGCCCCTTTTTGTCATTTCATATCTTTTTTGCTATAATTAGGAAAAGAGTGAAACAAGGAGGCACAGGCATGGGGGCTTTTCCTTTAGAGGAGTTTTGGTTTACCTTACTTCATAAGAATGATTTGCAGGAGCTGTGGCATCCTGAAATGAAAATCATATTTCTTTTACAGGGAACCGGAAGGGTATATTTCCCGGACTTGAAAACCACTTACACATTGCGGGAAAAAGATATTTTTGTAATAAACAGTTTTGAAGTGTGCGATTTTGAATTAGACGAAGAAGCCGCCGCCCTGTCTTTTTCTGTGTCACAGGGATTTACCAACAGCATTGCGCCGGAACTGTTAAAATATAGGATTAATTGTCGCTCTTTCCTTTATATGGAAGATAAGCAGGCAGCTTTTGATGTGCTGAGGCAGGATTTAGCAAAGGCATTTAAAGAGCTTTCCAAAAACGAAAAGCAGGGAGTCTCATGCTCAAAAAGCAGTGCAGCTGCGATTCTGGAAGATTTAAAACACTACTTTCTGGAAAACAGGCAGAATCTGGAAAGCAGCGGAATAGGAGAGACGCTAAAGAGTGTTACGAATTACATCCAAAACCATTATTTGGAACGCATTACATTGGAGGATTTGGCGGAGCACACCTTCCTTAGCCCAACATATATTTCCCGTATTTTTACACGCTATTTTGGCATTTCCTTTACGGGGTATCTGGAATTGCTGCGCTTATCCAATGCAACCCGTTTATTAGCGGGAAAGGGAACTTTGTCGGAGGTTGCAGAAAATAGCGGATTTCCAAATGTCAATGCAATGATACAGGCGTTCAAACGTTATCGTGATATGACACCGGGAGAGTACCGGCGGAATCTGGACGAAAATAGGGAAGAAACCGCGGTGGAGCCAAAACAGTTTGAGGAAGGAAGTGAACTTTTTGCGTCTTTGCTCTGTTATGCAGAAATTCCATCCGCAGAACTTCCGAATGCAGAGCAGGTATTGGAAGTGATGGTGGATGCTGCCGGAAGAAAAGAACACCTTTCTACTCATTGGAAAAGACTGCTGAATGTGGGATATGCCCGTAGTTTAACAGATGGCAGAATACAAAGCGAACTGCGCTATATGCAGGAGAAGGTTGGCTTTGAATTCCTGCGGATAAAGGGTATTCTGGATGATGACATGTGTCTGTTCCGGCTGGATATGAATGGTAATCCTGTAATGAATTATGCCTACGTGGATGAAGGAATTGATTTCATCCTTTCGGTGGGTGCAAAGCCTATGATAGAGATGGGATTTATGCCCGGAATACTGGCAAAAAATACACAGATTCGTTCCATGAGAGGACAAATTATTTCCAACCCCAAAGATATAGAGGCTTGGCGGGAACTGATAATCTCACTTATGACACATTTAGTGAAGCGCTATGGAGAAAGAAGTGTGGAGAAATGGCTGTTTTCGCCATGGGTAGCACCGGATTTCATTGATTTGGGACTTGAAAGCAGGGAGGAATATTCCAAAGCTTATGTTGCCTCTTACCGTGCCATCCGGTCGGTAGTTCCACGTGCATTAATGGTAGGACCGGGCTGTGTATCCTTTTCAAACTATTGGTCCTGGTATCTGGAAATGTGTAAAAGCCATGAATGTATGCCGGACATTATTTCTTTTCGCTCCTTTGCAGCTGTGGGAGAGCGGGAAGAGGATGGGATGAAGCTCATCGGAAATAATGAAAGCTTCCCGTATGCAGTAAGCTCGGATGAAAATTTTCTGGCGCATACAGCAGAGGAGATACGCGGCATTTTAAAGCGAGATGGACTTGAGGGGATGCCTCTGATTGTGGAAGAATGGAGCAATAATATCTGGCAGCG
>JBJENM010000094.1:0-2453 GCA_051880175.1 Agathobacter sp.
TATATAGTAAAATAAAAGTACCTCAAATCGGAAAGTAAAATTCCCTAAAATCGGATTGGGAATTTCCCAAAATAAAGCAGGACATATTGAACCCCTTAACCAATACGATTATCCTTTGGTAGAGACCAATCTATTCAAAGGAGGAAAGGAAGATGCTCAAAATGTCCCAAATCAATCATATCAGAGATTTGAGTAAATGTGGATACAATGTTTCTGAAATTCATAGAAAAACAGGTGCTGACCACAAAACAATCGAAAAATATCTTGCAAAGGAGGACTTTTCAGAAGAACCTCCTAAACGAAAAACACGAAAATCCATCCTCGATCCGTATAAACCGCTCATTCATGAATGGATGGAAGAAGATAAAAATCATTGGAGTAAACAACATCATACCGCAAAACGTATCTATGACCGGCTTGTAGCAGAGGAGGGATATACCGGAAGCTACGACACGATCCGTAAATATGTCCATGGGATCCGGAAAGACAGACAGCAGAAAGCAACTCAGGAACTCGTATGGCTTCCGGGGTTTGCAGAAGTCGATTTTGGGGAAGCAGATTTTTATGAAGAAAATATCTGCAGACGCAGAAAATATCTTGTCCTTTCATTTCCATACAGTAATGATGGATATGCACAGGTATTTGGCGGCGAAACTGCTGAATGTGTATGCCAGGGGCTGCAGGATATTTTCGAATACATAGGCGGTGTCCCGGAAGAACTGGTCTTCGACAATGCAACCGGTGTAGGCCGTAAAATCCATGATAAAGTTGTGGAAACGGAATTGTTTTCCCGGTTTCGTGCCCACTATGGTTTTCGGATTCGTTTTTGTAATCCAAAATCAGGATGGGAAAAAGGAAACGTGGAAAACAAAGTAGGTACGATACGAAGAAATATTTTTGTCCCGATTCCCCATTACCACGATATGGTCAGCTATAATAAACAGCTTCTGGATGAACATTTGAAGAAAGCTGCTGAAATGCACTATAAAAAGGGAGAGGTCATTGCGGAACTATTTGAAGAGGACAAACGCCATTTCTCTTCCCTGCCATCAAAACGCTTCAACGTATGCAGATATGATGAATTTAAGTGTGACGGGTATGGGAAAATCTGCATGGAAGGAAAACATTTCTATTCTACAAAACCGGAAAATCATGGTGAGAAAGTATGGGTAGGTATCAGGGCACATTTCATTGAAATCCTCAATCCAGATGGCACGATACTTATACGCCACAAGCGGGAATACGGTGACGCAAGGACAGATACCTCTGATTACAGCACAACGCTTGAAGTACTCTCCCGGAATTCCGGGGCATGGAGAAACAGTGGAGTCCGGGCAGATGCATCTGAGATACTGCGTGATTATCTGGATTCCTTACCAAAGCCGGAATTAAAGGCAGGATTACGGCTGCTAAACGAAGTTGCCCATGAATATGGCTATGAAGCCTCTTTAAAGGCAATGGAAATGGCTGTGGAGAATGGAAATGTCAATAAAAGTGATGTTACTGTTCTGGCAGCTCGTATTACAGGATATGGAATTGAAACGCCACCGGAAAATGGACCAAATCTGAGTATATACGATGAACTATTTATATATGGTCAAAATACGTTATCCAAGGAGGCACATGCATCATGATCACAGCAAAACAACAGGCGGAAACAGATCAGGCGATCATGGAAGCCTGCAAAAAACTATTTTTTACAACAGCGATCCCTGAAATGTGCAAAACAGAGGGAACCCCCAAGCAGATAGAGTATCTTAAAGATGCTCTGCTGCGTGAGCTGGCCAGGCGTGAAGAAAACAAAAAGACAAGGCTTATCAAGCGTGCACACTTTCCTGTTTACAAAGCATTTGATGGGTATTCGTATAAACAGGTGCAGCTTCCACCAGCACTCACAAAAGAAGAACTGGAAAATGTCAGTTTTATAAATCAGAAGCAGAATCTTGTACTTTATGGGCCTGTAGGAGTTGGAAAAACACATATGGCGATAGCTGCCGGCATCAAAGCCTGTATGTTGGGATATAAAACAAGATTTTATACGGTAACAGAGCTTGTACTAAAACTCGCAGAAGCACGAAAGAATGGTATGCTTGAGCGGCTCCGTAACGATTTGAACAATCAGGATCTGCTTATCCTCGATGAATGGGGATATGTACCAGTAGACAGAGACGGATCGGAGTTGTTGTTTCAGGTGATTTCAGACAGCTATGAAAGTAAAAGCATGATTTTAACCACAAATCTGGAATTCTCTAAATGGGGAAGCATATTTACTGATGAACAGATGGCTGCTGCAATGATTGATCGTCTGGTACATCATGGACATTTGATCCTATTTTCAGGGAAAAGCTACAGAATGGAACACGCACTTATGCGACAGACTGCACCACAATCATATGAAAATGTTTCCTGCTGATAACTGGGAATATCCCATTCCTAAAGTTGGGAATTTTTCT
>JBJENM010000095.1:0-1576 GCA_051880175.1 Agathobacter sp.
ACTCCTCCATCTGTTCATTTTCGATGGTGATCAGTTCCCCGGACACATTTGCGCTTGTCATAATTAAAGGGCCCAGCGCCTTTGCAAGCATAATCTGAACCGGATTGCAGCAAAGCATGGCTCCGATATCCGGACTGCTTCCACATACCAGGTCATGCAATTTCTTTCCATCCTTTTTCTTTCTCAAAAGAACGATTGGCCGGGGCGACGATGTAAGCAGTTCCTCTTCTTTTTCATCTATTTCGCAGTATTCCGCCACGGATTCTACGCTCGGAAACAGGACCGCAAAAGGCTTTGCTTCTCTTCCTTTCAGGTTTCTTAATTTTCTTATGGTGTCTTCTTCGAAAGGACTTGCCGCAAGATGATAGCCTCCGATATCCTTGACTGCAAGAATTCCACCTTTCTTTAAATGATTGATGGCATAGGTAATGGCTTCCTCATTTTGTTTTTCGAGGATATGCTTGTTTTCTTTTGTCTTATTAATCTGTTCTTTGTATGTTAATGTCGGCCCGCACTCCTTACACGCAATGGTCTGTGCATGCCTTCTGACATTTCCTTTTTGTGTGTATTCCTGTTTGCAGGTTGGGCACATTTCAAAATCACGCATCGTAATATGTTCCCGGTCATATGGAATTTCATCTATAATGCTGTACCTTGGTCCACAGGAAGTGCAGCTTATGAAGGGATGGCGAAATCTTCGATTTTTTTCATCATGAAGCTCTTCTTCACAGCGTTTACAGGTCGCTATATCTGCCGGAAGAAGTGGGAAGGAGTCTTTTTCCTTTTTCTTTCCCTCATTCTTCTCACTTTCAACGATGGAAAACTGATTCTGATTCGCCTGCTTTTGATTTACTTGCGAATACACAATTACATTTCTTTCAAGGCTTTCTTCCGGTTCTGTTACCTGCACCTGAAGAACCACCGCCCCTGCCGGGGCTTCACTCTGCAATTTTTCCACAAGCAAAGCAATCGCTTCCTCTTCTCCCGTTGCAAGAAGCGTCACAATGCCATCTGTGTTTTTTACCCAGCCTGATATATGAAGTTGTTCGCACAGTTCTGCAACAAACGGGCGGAATCCGATTCCCTGCACAAGCCCCTGCACAACGATTTTTCTTGTGATCATATCAAATGTATTACTCCTGACGATTTACTTTTGATTCTCATACATACCTATTTCTTTATTTTTTACTTTTGGTATGGACTCTACTACTAGGCATACATACCGGTTTCTCCATTTTCACTTTTTGGTATGTACGCTCCTGCTAGGCATACATACCAATTTCTCCATTTTCTTCTTTTGGTATGTACGCCTTTGCTAGGGATACATACCGATTTCTTCATTTTCTTCTTTTGGTATGTACGTTACTCATAAACCTACATACCAAATTTTCTTTTTTTCCAGACTGGTATGTACGCCACTCACAAGCCTACATACCAGATACTCCTTTCTCCAAAACTGGTATGTACGCCACTCTTAAACCTACATACCAGATACTCTTTTTTCCAAAACTGGTATGTACGCCACACGTAAGCCTACATACTAGAAACCCTTTTCCCCAAGATCGGTATGTACACC
>JBJENM010000095.1:1676-42941 GCA_051880175.1 Agathobacter sp.
ACTCATAAGTCTACATACCAGATACTCTTTTTTCCAAAACTGGTATGTACGCCACTCATAAGTCTACATACCAGATACTCTTTTTTCCAAAACTGGTATGTACGCCACCTATTAACCTACATACCAGATACTCTTTTTCCCAAGATCAGTATGTACGCCCTACAAAATCATACATACCAAAATTATATCAATTGACTCATTTGAATGTATCGCCACTCCCGGTATCAAAAAACCCGCAATCTCCGTGTAAGAGGTTGCGAGTTTCATGTTGTTAGGAATTCAAAGAACATGCAAACAGCAGATTCTTTTTGTTATTCACACACAATATCGTTTAATTCCACTTCGTTGCCGGAATCCGTTGGATTTCCCTCCACTTTACAGTCCGGGCATCTGTATTCCAACAATTTCTTTTCAAAAAGCTTGCCGCAGTTTGGGCATTTCAGCATACACCGGGTAATTGTCACATCAAATTTTGCTCCTTCACAAGGAGTTCCTTCTGCTGCTTCGTCAAAATAGTTTTTCACAACCTCAGGGGAATAGTCTGATGCCTCTCCAAAGGTAACCTTAAGAGAAGTTACCTTTGATGCACCTCGCTCTTTCGCAAGAGCATTTGCCTTTTCTACCCATTCTACTGCTTTATGATATTCATGCATACTTGCTAGTCTCCTACTCCGCCTGTTTTACTTCTTCCACTGACTTTGGTGCCTCCTCTGCTGCCGGTTTTACTTCTTCCGCAGGCTTTGGTGCCTCCTCTGCTGCCGGTTTTACTTCTGCCGCTGGCTTTGGTGCCTCCTCCGCAGGCTTAACTTCTGCTGCAGGCTTCGGTGCCTCCTCCGCCGGCTTTTCTACAATCGGCTTTACTACGGAATCTACAAATTTCGCATCCCCCGGCTCCTGATATCCCGGAACAATGGATAAACACTTCTTCGGACACTTCTCAACGCAGTATCCGCACTGAACACAGTCAAAACGATTGATGGTCCAGGTATTTTCTGCTCTCTTAACCTCAATTGCTCCCGGAGGGCAGCTTCTCATGCACATTCCGCACATGATACACTCCTCGATATTGATTTCCACATGTCCTCGCGTACGTTCCGGATACTCCCGTGGTACTGCAGGATATGCAGTGGTAGCCGGTTTTGAGAACAGGTTTTTCATTACAGTTTTTGCGAATGATAAAAATTGTGCCATGATCTGTTCCTCCTTATCTTTCTGTACAGCTGATACATGGATCAATTGTAAGGATGAGCAGTGGAACATCAGCAAACTGGCATCCCTGTAAGGTCTGGGTGAGAGCCGGAAGGTTTGCAAAGGTAGGTGTGCGGACTCTCATTCTGTCTAAGAATTTTGATCCGTTTGCACGCACATAGTAGAAAGCCTCTCCTCTAGGCTGCTCTAAGCGGACAAATGCCTCTCCGTTTGGAAAGCCCTTTACCGTTGCTGAAAGCTCTGTATCCGGAATCTTTTTTACAGCCTGACGAATAATTTCGATAGACTGGAAAATCTCATCGATACGCACGCAGCAACGTCCATAGCTGTCGCACTCCTTGCTGGTAATCAGTTCAAAATCAATGTCGTTATATGCAGCATATCCTGTCTTTCTCATATCGACTTCGATTCCGCTTGCACGCATCATAGGGCCTACCGCACCACGGCGGATGGCATCTTCCTTTGTAAGAATTCCAACGCCTACCAGACGGCTCTTTACGGTGTAATCCTCTAAGAATACCTTTGTGGTTGCGCGAAGATCCTTCTCCATATCATCCAGGATAGAAACGAACTGGTTTAACATGTCCGCAGGCATATCCTTAAGTACTCCACCAATTTTGTTTACGGAAAAAATAACTCGTCCACCGGTAGAAATCTCAAACATATCCAGAATCTTCTCACGAAGTCTCCAGGACTGCATGAAAAGAGACTCAAATCCAAAAGCATCCGCAAGAAGTCCAAGCCATAATAAGTGGCTGTGGATTCTCGACATCTCGGCCCAGATCGTACGAAGATATTCCGCACGGCGCGGAACCTCTACGTTCATGATCTTCTCAACTGCCATGCTGTAACCCATTCCATGCATGAAGGAACAGATTCCGCAGATACGCTCCGTTACATACACCATTTCGTTAAAATCTTTTTTTGTTACAAGGCTTTCCAGTCCACGATGAACATATCCGATGGAAGGAATTGCCTCAATTACTTTTTCATCTTCCAGCACAAGATCCAAATGAATTGGCTCCGGAAGAACCGGGTGCTGCGGTCCAAATGGGACAATACTTCTTTTTGGCATTTATTTGTCCTCCTCTTTCATAAATGGAACCTCTGCGTCAATTCGATACAGCTTGTTCTGTAAATCCACCTTCATGTGTTCCACATTCAAGCCAAACAGCTCTTTCATCTCATTCTCATAGAAAATTGCTGCTTTATAGACACGGGAAATACTCGGAACCTCCTCATCCTTTTCCACAACAAGGCGATAGTTTGCAATCTCATAGCCTGATGCAAAGGAATAGGTAACCTCATATTTTCCATCTGCAAATGCACAGCAGATCTGAAGCAAGCGCCAATAGTCATTCTTTTTTTCCATGATGACCGGAAGGAGCTCAACTTTTTCAATTTTATATATATCCTTCTGAAGTTCTTCCATTAGGCTTTCTCTCCTTCCTTTTCCTTTAAATGCTTCTCTCTGAAAAGACCTACGGCCTTTACCACACCATCAATGATGGATTCCGGTCTTGCGGCACATCCGGGTACATAAATATCAACCGGAATCACCGTATCCACTCCACCCTTAATGTTGTAGCACTCTTTGAAAATTCCTCCTGTACATGCACAGGTTCCCACAGCAACCACAACCTTTGGGTTTGGCATCTGTTCGTAAATTTGTCTTACAACTTCCTCATTCTGGCTGTTGATACCGCCAGTAATCAGGAAAATGTCTGCATGCATTGGGTTACCCGTATTGACAACGCCGAAACGCTCCACATCATATACCGGTGTGGTACATGCCAGAACCTCAATGTCACAGCCGTTACAGCTTGATCCATCATAGTGGAGAAGCCAAGGTGATTTATGAATATTTTTCATTTCTCTTTTCCTCCATTAGAAATTGATAAGCTCTAAGATAAAGAGGTTTAAACCTCCGGCAACAATGGTAACACCCCATGCCATTTTCAGCATTAACTGCCATTTTACACGGGCTGAGGTATTATCAATCAGGATCTCAATAAAGTACACAATAAGTACCGCAATGATTGCTACCAGATAGCTGATCGGGTTACTGTTGATAAAGAATAAGCCAACCACTGCTAAAAGGAATACATTCTCATACCACTCTGTAAGTGTTGTAATTGCATACTCAATTCCAACCATTTCCGTAGTTACACCCTTTACAACCTCCTGATGTGCATGGTGGGTTGTACTAAGGTCGAAGGGTGACTTGCGGAATTTTATGGTAAGAATAAACACAAAACCGATAAAGAATCCCGGTGCATACACAATTGCAGGAACCTGTGCCTGAATGATATCGCTTACCTGGAAGGTTCCGGTGGCAAGGTAAAAGCCTACTGCCGTAAGGAGTACCATCGGCTCATAGGACATCATCTGCGCAAGCTCACGGTGTGTTCCGATGGTAGAAAACGGTGAGTGCGTGGATGTAGATGCCAAAATCAAAAACATTGCTGCTGTTGACAAGGAGAAAAAGCAAAGCAGCATATCAAATCCACCGAAGAAAAGTACTCCGGAAAGGATGACAAAGAATAAATATGACATAACCATCAGAAGCTGGAACTTATTTACTGCCAAGAGCTGCTTCTGGGTCAATTTCAATACATCATAAAATGGCTGCAAAACGGTGGGTCCCTTTCGTCCCTGCATTCTTGCAGAAATCTTACGGTCAAAACCGTCCAATATACCACCGATAAATGGTCCTGCTACAATGTAGAGGAGCATTACAATCATACGAATCATATTTTCACTCATTAGAATGCACCTCCTACAACTACGCAAAGGAAAATCAAAATGATAAATGTTCCCACAACAACTGCCGGCTTAAAGAGCTTGTCCTCTCCGAACCAGTCTGTCATATACCAGCTGGAAACCTGAAGTTCCTTTGACTCACCCATAGAATCAATAAAATTCTTGTTGTCTCCGATGTTTGCACCGCCCATGTAAACCATTACTTCCTTATCCTTACGATTTCTGGTAAGCAGGTAGTTAATGGATGGAACAATGAATACTGCACAGATCATAATAACCATAATTGCAATATTTCCTTCGGAAATAACCGGAGTTGAAGTTCCGTACATATCGTTCATCAAAGGCTCGATGACATACTTGGATGTAATTGGGAATCCGACACAAAGCAAAATAAGTAGAATCGCGTGGAAGTACATGGATACATACTCATTCGGCTTAGTACGATCCACGCCTTTTTCTGCATGGATTCCGAGAATTTTTGCAAACCACTTCGTCCAGTAGAACATGGTGGTTGAACTACCAAATACAATGAAAAGCACCATCAGTGCACTTGGTGCATCTACGAATGCCTTCAGTGCTGCCCACTTGGAAATCAGCATACCAAACGGAGCCAAGAACATTCCGGCAATACCTACCATCAGAATAAAAGCAAGCTTCGGGTAGCGAACCGCAAGGCCTTCCATATCCTCAATATCACGGCTTCCTGTTGTGTTCTCAATTGCACCAACGCACTGGAACAGCATAGATTTGGATACCGCATGGAAAATAATTAAGAATACAGCAGCCCAGATGGTCTCCTGATATCCCGCTCCCGCACAGGCCACAATCAGTCCCAAATTGGAAATTGTGGAATAAGCAAGTACCTTTTTTCCATCGCTCTGGGCAATGGCAAGACAGGATGCCACAAGGAATGTAAATCCACCACACAGATATACCATCTGTCCAACGTAATTTCCGTTCATCGCAAGGGCAAGACGAACCAAAAGATAAACACCGGCTTTTACCATGGTTGCACTATGTAATAATGCAGAGGAAGGTGTCGGAGCAACCATTGCGCCAAGCAGCCAGCCCGAAAATGGGAACTGTGCGGACTTGGTAAGCGCTGCGAATGCAAGAAAAGCAATCGGAACAAGTGCTGCACTTCCTGCACCACCGGCAATCGCGCTATCAATCACGTCATATAAATTCACCGTACCCTGAACAAGAATCGCATATGCAATTGCAATTGCAATTCCAAGTCCTCCTAAAAGATTCATCCACAAAGCCTTAAAGGAATTATTGACAGCTTCCTCTGTTCTCGTATATCCGATTAACAGGAAAGATGTTACACTGGTGATTTCCCAGAAGAAATACAGCCAGACCAGACTTACGGATAATACAAGGCCAAACATTGCACCATAGAACACAAAGATCATTGCAAGGAAAAAGCTTCTGCGATCCTTCAGTTCCTTATGATGATGAATATGATAACCATGCATATATCCAACAGCATAAATACCGATTGCCACACCAATGATACCGATGATCAGAATCATGATAAAGGTCAGCCAATCAATGCGGATGTGCATGGTCTTGGCCGGGTGCGGTCCAAACAGCTCCAGACCCGCTACCAAAAGCGTCTGTACAATAGAAAGAAGGCTGATAATCGTCTTATGATGCTTTACCGATAAATAAATAATCAGAAACATCAAGGCAAAATCGCCTATCAAAATAATTTTGTCAAAAACTTCCGTATAAGGCAGATCAAAGACCAGCGCGTTGCCGCCCAGTGAATACCACCATACTGCTGTTGTGATGGAAAGAATCGCCACAATCGCACCGCAGATATATACCACGGTACTTCTGATTTTACTCTTTTTAATCACAGCAGGAAGTATTGCCATCAAAAATGGCAGACAAATGAGTGCCATAACTAATTTGTCCATAACAATTGTCCTCCTCGTTAAAAAATACCACTTTCAAATATACCATTTTCTTGTTAATTTGTTAACAAAAACTTCCGTCGTAAAGCCCGAAAAAGTTCACAAAAAATCAAGTCAAAATATAGTAAAAATCCCGATGTACTTTTTTCCTATTTTCATTTCCTACTTTCCATAAAAAGGTATCAATTTTTCGTTTTCGTATCCTTATTTCATAACCTATGGAAAAAGTATTTTTCGTCCTATATTCTAATTATGAAATTCCCGTTTCGTATTTGTGTTAAAGAATAAATTTGCATATTCGATTCAGAACCCGCTCTCGCTCGTAAAAAACGCAGCGGTACTAAATTCGCAATAAATTGCTCATTAAGTACCGACGTTTTTTAAACGTTCTGATTCGAATAGCAAAATTTATTCTTAGGAACACTTTTCCGAAGTTGGAGTAATAAAAATTTTTTGAAAGGAATATAGATTCTATGAAATTCGATACATATGTCCGAAGAAAGCTTCCCGCACTGTTTCTTAGTGCAGCCCTTGTACTCGGCGGATGCGGCAGCGCCAATACCGCTGTCCCCTCCTCAAATACGGAATCGCTGTCCACTCAAAATGAAGCAGCTATTTCCCAAACCATTGCTGTTGATCCAAGCGTCTACATGGATTCAGGCGCACCCGTAGAGGACCGCGTTGCTGCTTTACTTGCCCAGATGACCTTAGAAGAAAAAGTTGCCCAGATGGTACAGGCAGAACAGGCTGCCATCACACCGGAGGAGGTAACAGCCTATGGCATCGGTTCTGTCCTAAGTGGTGGCGGCAGCTCACCTTCCACCGGAAATAACCCGAATGACTGGCAAAATCGTGTCAATGAGCTATTATCCGCCTCCCTCGAAACCCGGCTTGGCATTCCGCTTCTGTATGGCATTGACGCGGTACACGGAAATAACAATATTTACGGTGCTACGGTTTTTCCACACAACATTGGTCTTGGCGCTGCAAATGACACCGAGCTGATGGAGGAAATCGGCGCCGTTGTCGGAGAGGAAGTACGGGCAGTGGGAATTCCCTGGACCTTCGCTCCTACCCTCGGCAATCCTATGAATGTCACCTGGGGAAGAACCTATGAATGCTTCAGCGAACGGCCGGAGGATATTGCTCCCCTTGCTTTTGCATATGTCGAAGGACTTCAGGGAAGCCCTAATGAAAATGGTTACATGGATCAGGAACATGTCATTGCCTGTGCAAAGCATTTTATCGGAGAAGGCTATACTACAGACGGAATCAATCAGGGAAATGTCGATATGACACCGGAAGAATTTGATGAACTTCTTGCAAACGGAGTCCTTGATCCATATACCAGTGCTCTGAATGCGGGTGTACTTACGGTGATGGCGTCCTACAATAGCGTGGATGGCGTAAAATGCCATGAAAATAAACATCTTTTAACCGATGTTTTAAAAAACGAGCTTGGTTTTACCGGTTTTGTTGTCAGCGACTACAACGCCATTGAGCAGACCTCCGGTGCAACCTACAAGGATCAGGTGGAGCTTTGCGTCAATGCAGGAATTGATATGTTTATGGAGCCAAACACCTGGAAGGAATGTATCGAAACCCTCTTGGAATTAGTAGAGAAAGGACGGGTCACAGAAGAACGAATCAACGATGCAGTCACAAGAATCCTTCGTGTAAAGTTTACCGCCGGCTTGTTTGACACCGAACCGAACAATGCCACCGAGCAGGAGCTTTTTTCAAACTTTGGCAGCGAGGAGCATCGTGAGGTTGCCCGCCGTGCCGTTCGTGAAAGCCTCGTACTATTAAAAAATGATCCTGTGGGAGACGAAACCGCACTCTCTGCCCTCTCCTCCTCCCAGAATATTGCGGTGGTTGGTCAGAAGGCTTATGACATCGGAAGCCAGTGCGGCGGTTGGACGATCACCTGGCAGGGGAAAGCCGGGAAAATCACTCAGGGAACCACTCTTATTGAAGGATTCCACCAGGCAGTAGACTCTGATGTAACATTAAGCCACAGTCTGGATGCTTCCAATTGTAAAGGTGCCGATGCTGTAATTGCAGTATTTGGTGAAACACCCTATGCAGAGACGGATGGGGATCGCACCGGAAATACACTCAATATCTGCTCCTCCGATTGCCAAAGTCTGGATGCACTTCGGGAAAACCTGATAGATCTTCCTGAGGATGCTCCTGTGATCGGAATCATCATTGCAGGACGTCCCATCAATATTTCAGAATATGAAGATATGTTTGATGCCATCATCATGGCATGGCTTCCGGGAACCGAAGGCGAAGGTGTAGCTGATGTTCTGTTTGGAGATTATGATTTTACCGGGACATTAAAATATACCTGGATGAAAGATATGAATGATATTGAAAGTAAGGATACTGCAGATGCAGATAAAATTCTTTATCCTTACGGATATGGATTAAAGAAATAAATTCCTTTTTTTATCTGTATGGAAAAATGAATTTGCATATTCGCATAGATGTAAAGATGTAATTTCCGAATTGTTATGTTTCAGCATACAAATTTTTTGCAGTACCTAAAAATCTTGAAAATAGCCGGTTTTTTAGCTCATTTTACACTAATTTGTATAATTTCATCCGTGTAATTTCGACGTGTACCTAAAGAATCATATATTCCTAGGAATACATTTCCGTAATAAAAGTATCATAAAAAATAACCGCTCAATATGAGCGGTTATTTTTATCATTTAATTATATCAGGTAAACAATAAGTTAGATTTTAAATCTTCTTACCTCACCATACAATTCTTCGGATACTTCCAGATTCTTCTGAGCATCCTCTTCAATATCATTCATGGATGAAACGATATCCACGGTTGCTGTTGTAACATTGGAAATACCCTGTGCCGTTTCCTCTACTGCGATATTGATTGCATCAATAGCTTCCTTTATGGTGCTGATAGCTTCCTGTACCTTCTGGCTGCTGCTTGCAAAATCTTCCATGGATTCTGCCATACTATTGATGTCATCCTTGTATGCATCGGACATGGCAATGGCGCTCTCCCGTCCTTCTGCATTATTGCTCTTTAATATCTCTGACATCTCGTTTGCCTTCTGGGCAAGATCATTTACCGCACTGATTACTTCGTTGGAAACATCCTGAATATGAGATGCAGCATCGGATGAATCGTTTGCTAACTTACTGATTTCATCTGCAACAACTGCAAATCCCTTACCGGCTTCTCCTGCTCTTGCAGCTTCAATAGAAGCATTCAAAGACAACAGGTTTGTCTGGTCTGAAATATTTAAAATATTGCTTACCAGTTCCTGTATCTTTTCCACTTTTCTTGCGGAAATGATGCAAGCATCCAAAGCAGCGACGATTTCCTGAATTTCTATATCGATGGCATCACGCTGTGTAATTGCGCCATCTCTCATCTTCTCAACTTTTACAACGATTTTTTCTGAGATATCCGATTGTTCTTTTGCCTGCTCATACACTCCATTTACCAGAACTGCAATATCATCCATCTCCTTTGTTACCTGGGAAAGGGAAGCGCTGGTCTCCTGACTGGATGCAGACATTTCCTCCATGGTGGAAGAAACATTTGTGATTTCATCCTCGGAGCGCTTGATATTCCTTGCGACATTATTCGCAACGGTCTGTAAGCTTGATGCATGGCCGTCCAGCATGGATACGATTCCATGCAATTCACCCAGCATCTGATTAATTCCTGCGGAAAGTGCACCGACTTCGTCATTTGCCCGTACCGGAATTCTCTCAGTCAGATCTCCGTTTCCGGACTGTATCTTCTGCACGATGTCCTGCGTCTGGTTCTGGGAAGCTCTTGCCGGTTTTACCAGATTGCGATACAGAATCAAGACAATGAATCCTACAATCAAAAGATTGAGCACAACCAGAATATTATTATATATTGCAGTACCCTTTACTCTTGTATCCGATTTTTCTTGAATATATGCAACTCGTGCAGCTAACAGTTCTTCGTAAGCACTCTCGCTTTGTGTAATTTCAGCGTAAAGATCTCTTTGTGTTTCCCCAAATGCATATACCGCAGTGTAGTCTCCGTTTGCTCCTGCCTCAGCAGCATCTGCTGCCTGCGTAACGTAGCTTGATATATCCTCCGTCCATGCCAAAACTGCTTCCGCAAATTCCGTATCCGGATTTGTTGTATCCGGAAGCAGAAGCTTTGAAGCAATCTCATTCAGACTTGCACAGTCTTCCAGCACGACCGGTTCTTTATTCTGCACATAGGAAAAAACCTCCCCGGCGCCCTCCTGACCTTCCATGTAAAATGACAGATTCATATACATCTGCTGCTCAAGGTATTTAGCCTTGGCATTTTCGGTAAGCGTCTGCATTTCCACATAGTAGTCATAGCATTCCATATAGTCCTTTACCACATTCATTGCAGATTTGTTGGAAATGATTCCCAAAATACTGATAATCGCAAGAAGAATCGTGGAAAAAATTACCCTTCTGCTTAAGCTTCTTTTTCTCTGATTGGATTTTCTTTTTGGTTCGTTTTTTACGTTTGTTGTATTCCCCTTCATGAGTTGCCTCCTCCAATTTTTTCCGTTTCTGCCTAATTCTATTTTGAGAATTTATGCAGAAAAAAAGACTAATTATATAGTAGCACTCTTATCCCCGCTTTTCAACAAAAAAGGTTAAATAATTCTGCCTTAAGTTCCGTCACAAAACGGACCGCATCCTCTACTAAAACAGCTTCCTGCAGGGTCTTATCCCTGGTGGTAATTTCCACCACCTGATTTTCCAGATTTCTTGGACTTACAACCACACGGATCGGTGCACCGATCAAATCTGCATCCGAGAACATTGCCCCCGCACGAACTCCTTTCCGGTCATCATAAATGACTTCCACACCGACCTTCTGCAGCTTTTCGTAAAGGTCATCCGCCACCGCTTTTGCCTTTTCATCATCTGCACGCAGGCAGCAGATTTCCACTTCCCACGGAGCAATGGAAATCGGCCAAATTGGTCCAAACTCATCATGATGTGCCTCGCAGATGGAAGCGGCAAGCCGTCCCACACCTATTCCATAGCAGCCCATTACCGGATACTGCTCCTTGCCGTTTTCATCGACATAGGTCATATTCATGGATTTTGTATATTTATCACCAAGCTGGAAAATGTTTCCAACCTCGATACCACGTTTTATGGTAATGGTCTTCTTTCCGCAGCAGGGGCATACATTCCCCTCTTTTACCTTGGAGATATCTGCAAAGGATACGTTTTTCACATCGCGCTCCAAGTTCAGACCGGTGATATGATATCCTTCCCTGTTGGCACCCGCCACAAGATTGTTGATTCCCTTTAAGGTCACATCATAATAGACCTCGACCTCCTCTGCGATTCCATATGGTCCGATATATCCCGCAACAAGCGGAGCATCCTCTGTAATCTCTGCCCCATGGATTTCCTCCCCCACAAGGTTGCGAAGCTTCGTCTCATTTATCTCATAATCGCCACGGACAAAAGCTACCACAAAGGTGTCATCTGCATTTTTCTGATATACGACAGCCTTGCAGGAGGTTTCCACATCACTCTTTAAGAAATCACAGACCTCCTCGATGGTTTTGCAATGAGGGGTCTCTACATAGGTAAGCTCAGCTTCCTCTCCCATGTTCTCGTTTACCATTCTATTCTCCGCAGCCTCCATGTTTGCGCGGTAATCGCAGGACGTACAGATTACGATGCTGTCCTCTCCCACCGGAGTAAGAAGCATATATTCATGGGACAGATTTCCGCCCATCATTCCGGAATCCGAAGCAACGGTGATGACCTCCGGCACACCGGCGCGCTTGAAAATCCGGTTATATGCGTCATAGCATACCTGATAGTACTCCTCCAGATCCTTCTGTGAGGTGTGGAAGGAATAGGCATCCTTCATGGTAAACTCCCGGACACGGATCATTCCGGCGCGAGGTCTTGCCTCATCACGGAATTTACGCTGAAGCTGATAAATCATAAACGGATATTTGGTGTAGCTGTTTGCATACTCTCTTACCAGATGAACCGCTGCCTCCTCATGGGTCATACCAAGCACCATCCGTGCCTTATTCCTGTCCGTAAAACGAAGAAGCTCGCTTCCCACCGACTCGTACCGCCCCGACTCTTCCCATAGGTCTGCCGGAAGAACAACCGGGAACAGCACCTCCTGTCCATCAATTGCATCCATCTCTTCCCGGATAATCTCCTCAATTTTTCTGGTTACCCTGCGGAGAATCGGGAATTCCGAAAAAATACCGTTTCCCACATACTTCATGTAACCGCCCCGAACCATCAGCGCATGACTGTCAATCACACAGTCCGCCGGTCTCTCCTTAAATCTTGATCCTACTAAATTTGCTACTTTCATGTTTTCTCCTTTCATGGGGACGTTCCTTTTGCCACGACCATCTCCCTTTTGTCATAAAAAAAGCCCTAAATCACTTTCGTGACTTAGGGCGAATAAACTTATCCGTGATACCACCTAAATTCAGTCTGTCAGTCAGACCGCACTCTGCTCAGCCGATTTTACTCGATTGATTGTCCATGATAACGGGAACATCCGATACAGGTTCATCCCTGTATTGCTCGCAGGCAGGTTCAACATGCTTCCGTCTAAAAACTCACACCAACCGTTTTCTCTCTGAAGACTTGTTCATGTCTACTATTCTGTTCATCGCATTTAAACACATTTTACCTTTCCGTGAAAAAATGTCAAGCATCATTTTTTCACTAGCCTTTCCATTTCAAAAGCTTTACAATAGCCTCATGAAATACAAGGAGATTTTTCACATGCCAACGATTATTGAAATTACCGATTTTTCAGCCCCGGAGCTTGATCTGTATGCAAGACTTTCCGAAAATCAGCTTCGCACCTACTATGAGCCAAAGGGCGGACTTTTCATAACAGAAAGTCCCAAAGTCATTGAACGTGCACTACGTGCAGGCTACGAGCCAATCTCTTTTCTCATGGAGAAAAAACATGTTTACGGAGAGGCAAAGGAGCTGCTGGAAAAATGTCCAAATGTTCCGGTTTACACCGCAGAGCTTGCGGTCATAAAAAAGCTGACGGGATATGAGCTGACCCGGGGTGCATTATGCGCCATGAAACGAAAAACACTCCCGTCCGTGGAAGATATTTGTAAAAATGCAGCCAGAATTGCCATCTTGGAGGATGTGGTAAATCCAACAAATGTCGGTGCAATTTTCCGCTGTGCCGCAGCCCTTGGCATGGATGCGGTTCTCCTTACACCAGCCTGCAGCGATCCGCTCTACCGGCGCTCTGCAAGAGTTTCCATGGGAACCGTATTTCAGGTTCCGTGGACGTTTATCAGCCCTGCCACTCTGCCTTGCGATTTCACAAGACAGGAAAGTCTTTGGCCGGACTTTGGACTTTCGTTCCTTCATAAACTTGGTTTTAAAACTGCTGCGATGGCGCTTTCCGACGATTCTGTTTCCATCGACGATCCGATTCTGCTGTCGGAAGAAAAGCTTGCGATTATTCTCGGAACAGAAGGGGATGGTTTAGCTGCAAAAACCATTGCCGACTGCGACTATACCGTAAAAATTCCGATGTCCCACGATGTAGATTCCTTAAATGTTGCGGCAGCCAGCGCAGTCGCATTCTGGCAGCTAGGAAAGCGTCCTTAAGTATGGCACTTTTCCTATTTCGGCATGTAAAATTCACTTTCTACCTAATTTTCATCAAATTTGCCTTCAAATCACTGGTTTTTGAAGCCAATTGTATGTTTTCGCCACTATAATTTTACTGTGTACCTAAGGATTCATCATTTCTTAGGTACAGACCAAAATTCATCTGCTGAAATCATACAATTGGCTTTAAAAAGCGTCAAAAATCCGCCTTTTTTCAATGATTTTAGGTATTTTTCAAAAGTAAGATGTCCAAAAATACCAAATCCCCATGCTCCCGCACTATGCTTCACTATATCCCCACAGATTCCGGATCTGCTTCATAAGCGTAGAAAGCTCCCACTCCTTTTGTGTATTTTTGATACTATTGGGGTCACGTACCAATATTTTTCCATCCTCTGTCACACCATACAATACGATAAAATGTCCGGAATCCGTAAAATCACCGGCACCCATGATGCAGATAATGGGGTGTCCCTGATACAGTTCCGATAAAATTGCATCCTCCTCAAATCGCACATCAATGACGTCAAGTCCCAAATCATTTTCCGCAAAATCACTCATGATTGTCCAAAGAGAGCCGCTCCCCTCCACATAGTAGCCTTCCTGCTCTGCAAGCTTTGCCACCTCATAGGGATTTTTCGTATCATCCCCGGTCAGACCGCAGTACACCATGGAAAGGCAGGTGGGTCCGCAGCCGGTAATGGCAAGAAAATTGTTGCCGTACTGCTCATATCCCCATCTTTCGTCCCATTGCAAAAAGTGTGGAATCGTACCCTTCTTTACCTCTTTGCTGATATCAATCTTATCGGGATTGCCCTCATAATCCAGATATCCCAGCACAAAATCCCGCGCTTCCTCATTTCGGTCATATAACTCCACAAGACTGTCCGGGTACTCTCCGTTTTCCATCGCCTCTAACTTTTCTTTTTGAACCTTTCGCTCATATTTTGAAGCAATGATATTACCATTGAAAAACAGCCCCTTAACAAAGCTTACGGCAAGAATTGCAAAAATAAGCAATATCGTACCTCGCAAAACCGCCCGATACAGTTTTCTCTGGCGTCTAAGCTTTCGTTTTCTTTCTGATATCTCGTTTCTTTCTATGCGTCTTACGTTGTTTCTTTCTATGTTTCTTCTTTCTTCCCGTTGCAAATCAATCATTTGTATTTCATGTTCGCTCATAAAAAAGACCTCCTAGGTTCATGGTCTCATTATCCCACAAACACAGGAGGTTTTGTTTTAATGTTCTCTTAGTAAAGTATTATGATTTTCTTAAGTAGGGACGTTTCTTTTGCCACGACCATAGTCCTTTGGCACGCTCCCTACTTACCAGAATTTTACCGGCAAGAACATATTAAGAAGAATTGCAAACACAATGGAAAGTGCAATCATGCCCTCCATCTCTCGCGATTTGCGGTACAGCACACCGACACCGATGGCGTACATCAGTACATTCAGCCACCGCTTCACACTGATATAGGACCAGCCGTATCCAAATGCGCAGTTAAATAAAACCGATAGCGCCAGCGCAGAAATAATGACTGCTGCCACACCGCGCCCTTTTCCATACCAGCATATAAATCCCAGAATCGGTGAAAGCATGGTAAGAACAATCCAGGTCATGGCGTAATCCTTTGGGAAAAAGCCTGCCGCAAAGTAACAATACAAATAGTAGCTTGCCACCATGCCAAGGAAAAAAGCAAATACATTGATTGCTGCCCTAATCTGTGTCCTGCTGTAAACAGCAATACATATTGCAATTAAAATCCAGGGTGCAAAGCCACCAAGAAAATTGTGAAAATCCAGAAATCGGTCCACCCGCGCCATAAGATTCGGAAGCTCGGCCTGATGCACATCCAGATATTTTGCAAACACTCCCAGTATAATTCCGAGTACCAGAATTCCCAAAGTAACCAAAATCTTCTCTGACACAGAATGTGTTGGTTTTGCTTTTCGTATATTATCTAAAAAATGCATGCTTTTCCTCTCCTAAACAATTGTATACAAGTTGTTGCCCACCTCTGCAAACAGAACATATTCTGCAGCATCCTTATTGAGGGAAGCAAACTCCTTCATCTGCTCCAAAGTAACCGGTCCCGCAACAGAAAAGCCTCCGTTATCATTGAACAGGAAATAGCCGGTATCATCTTTTTTCAGAATGAAAAGAATCAAGCGGTATCTTTTTCCATACAATGAAATATACTGGTGTCCACAATACAATGCCTTGTTGATGATTTCTTCATCTCCGGATACTTCCATCAAAGAAACCGCCTGCTTCACTGCATTTGTCATTTCTTCCAGTCCAAGCTTTTCGATATATTCCTGACCTCTTTTTTCTGCCATGTTTTCTCTCCTATAGTCCTTTGTAATAACGCCTCTCCAAAGAAAGTATAACGCAAATCCCCATTCTTGCAAATGCATTTTTTGCGCAAATCCCCGTTCGCCACTTCCCATTTTCCCACCAAATCCCCACAAGTCTATGCTTCGCAAATCTACTGAAATAAATTCCAATTGTAGGACAAATCATTGACGTAATTCATTAAAAAAGTGCACTTATACCAACTGAAAAGGAAAAAGGAAGGGGCAGGTATCCATGCTTAGTTGTGGCTTACATACAAAAAAGAAAAAATGCTGAAATTGGTATGCATTCTTCGCAACCGCGTACATACCAAAAGCAAAAGAATTCAAAAACAGTATGTTCACCTTAGGAAAATGCACATACGAGGAATTGGAAAATGAAGCTGTAGGTATGTATCTCTTCTAAAAACATACCTACCAAAATAAAAAAGCGTGCCAAAATCGTATGTATATCACCTTTTTTCAAGATTTCACATCCTCAATAACAACAAAAAGGTGGGAAAATTTGCGATTGCCCATTTTCCCACATGAATTGTGTCCCTTTTCGGAAAAGTGTTCCCGAAATGAGAGTTAATTATATCGAAATATTTCTAATGTAATTTCATCACCCTGCATACTACAAGTATTTCCATTGAAAAAAGAAAAAGTGCTATCCATAAAACCAGAGTCCAGTTGTCGCTGGTTTTTGGAGACTTCAGAATTTCATTAATTTTTTCAACAAAGGTAGTTTTCTCGAATCTCGCATAGTAGGTAGCATCCACCGTGGTAATGTAGCAAAGCGTTGTTCCTTCGTTCTTTAACATCTCATCCGGAACTTTTTCTCCAGCTTCATCATACCAGCCTACAAATTTGTAACCAGCTCCTGCTGTTACGGTAGAAGCTGCTAGTACTCCCGCTTTATCCCTATGAATATAACAGGTTAGGGTTCCTACACTATCCTCTGTGGTTGTTTCCCATGTTTTCCCATTTTTTATCTGACGGATATAGATCTGGGTCACGTTTTCGACTGTTCCTTCTCTCTGTCTTCTCTGTTCACCCTGTCCGCTCTGTGTTCCTTGTGTTCCCTGTGATTCCTGTCCGCCCTGTACTCCCTGTTCTCTCTGGAAGCGCGCATAATATGTAGCATTCTCCGTTGCTGTGTAGCTTAAGATGTTACTTTCAGCCCCTAGCATGGTATTCGATACTGGATTTCCGGTTGCATCATACCAACCTACAAATTTATAGCCTGCTCCTTTCGTCGCTGTGGAACCTGCTGTATCTCCCCATTCGCAGGTTATGCTTTCCGGAGCAACTGTCCCTATGCTGTTATCTGTAGTATCAACCCATGTGTCACCACTCTTTATCTGGCGTTTATAGGTCTGGGTTACCATGATTCTTTCAAAACGGGCGATATAGGTGGCATCCGCCGTTGCGGCGTAGCTTAAAATGTTGCTTTCACTCCCCAGCATGGCATTTGATACTGCGTTTCCTGCTGCATCATACCAGCCTGCAAATTCATAGCCGGCTCCTTCCGTCGCTATGGCTCCTGCTGCCTCTCCCCATCCGCAGGTTATGCTTTCCGGAGCAACTGTTCCTATGCTGTCATCTGTGGTATCAACCCATGTGTCGCCACTCTTTACCTGACGTTTATAGGTCTGGGTTACCATGATTCTTTCAAAACGGGCATGATAGGTTGCATTTCCGGTTGTTGTATAACTGATGGTTCTTCCATTATTAGATAAACCAGTAGTCACTGGGGTTCCAGTCGAATCATACCAGCCTAAAAATCTATACCCTGCACCTGGCGACGCTGTGGAAGTAGCGGTTTTTCCCACCACATCCGTATGCTTATAAGAAGTCAACGTTCCTACATTATTATCTGAGATTGTTCTCCATGTACCATTCTCTTTTATCTGACGATCAAAGGTCTGGGTTACTGTTGTCTCAAATCCTGCATAATAAGTGGCATTCCCGGTTGTTGTATAGCTGATGGTTGTTCCATCACTACTTAACATTGAACTATCAACTTCCGTTCCATCTTCTTTATACCAGCCAATACATTTATATCCATTCTTAGCCGTTGCCGTAGCACTGATAAATGTTCCAACCACATCAGTATATGTATAGCGGTCCAGGTTTCCTACAGTATCATCTGCCTCACCTGAGATAAAGTCCCATGCTGCCCCATTCTTTACCTTCCGTCCATAAGTCTGGGTCACTGTTCCGGAAAATCTAGCATAAAAAGTGCCTACTTTTTCTTTCGTTTCAATAAAACTATAGGTTGCTTTCGTCGAAAGCAAATTCGCATCACTGCCGGCACCATCATACCAGCCCTCAAATTTAAATCCTGGTTTTGCCTCTGCTACCGCCGTTACAATTTCATCCGTTGTGGCATAATAAGCTTTTCCACCATTTGCATTATAGGAAGCATTATAATTGATATCCGCTGGATCTGTTACAGTAGTTATATTAACAGTTCCGCCACCATCCGAATCCACATATCCGCTCCCACTATTTAATTGAGGAAGAAACGCCTGCCGCCAGCGCCACTGAGCAACCATGGTAAGCCCTTTGTGGACATTGGCATAACTACGTGTTGCCGTCGAATCTGTTGTAGTCCATTTCACATATGTTGTGTTATTAGTCGCCTTATTCCAGGCTGTGTTCTCAATTCCATTATTCCATATTTGAAAATACTGTTCCTTCTTCGTCTGTTCTCCACTAAAATCACAGGCAATGGTATGCACTGCCGGAAGCAATAATGTACCCAGCTTGTCAGCATTTTGCTGATCTGTTCCTTCCGGTATATTACTTACTGTATCACCGGTCAGCAACCATCCCATAAATTTCCAGCCATCATTTTGACCTACTGCCGCATGGGATACATAGGGAGAAATATATGTAAATGTATTGTCACTATTGGAAACCGGTTTGAAACTGTAAACATTTGCTGATTCTTCTGTATCATGAGGATTACTTCCGACACTATAGTCTATTCCCCCATTTGGGTCATAGGTCACTGTAGGGCTCTTGATAAAGACAAAATGCAGGTCCGTTGCCGTAGTAATATTGTCAAGATAATACGTATAAATGATATCTCCATTGCTGTTAATGGATTTAATCCATTTTCCATTTTTCTGTTCATCAGTCAAATTATCTGCATAGGGAATCTCATTTCCATCTTTTTTCAAGAATTTGGTTACCAGATCTCCCGATGCATCCTGTGTCGTATAATACAATCCGACAAATTCACATCCAGCAATAGCATCATTATTCTTAATAACTGCCTGTACCTTCAGGGGTACCCCATCCACGGCATAGATAATCAGTTTATTATCCACCCTAACCTCGTAGCCTGAACTTATATCTGCTTCGCCTGACGTTGCTCCGGTACTGTCACTAACCACACCACTTCCGTGAAGCGTCGAACTTCCTGACAATGGATGAAAAATCTTAAAATTAATATTGTCAAGAAAGTTACCATATGTTTTTGCCTTATCAGCAGATACAGGTGAATCAAGATACCCAACGGACACAAATCCAAATAAAGTTTCTGTCTGACCTGCGGGTACGGTATAGAAATAATCCCCACTCAAATCTACCCCGGTACCACTTGAGGATACTGCATTACTTCCATATTTTCCCCATGGATTTGTACCAGTTGTTGCTCTGTTGTCTGTCATAATCCAGATATGCCACTCTTCCGTATAAATAGAGCTTGCTATCAGACTGAAGGCATTATCTCCCGAATTATCCTGAAAAGTACCCTTTTCTGCAAATTTTTTACTATAAACAATAAGATGCTTAGAATGCTCTCCCGTTCCTGTATGTTGATTATCTCCTACAGAAGTCTTTCCCTGAGCAATCAGCCAGTCTACCATCTGCATCAACTGATCGCGTCCGCCTTTATCCGAATTTCCATCGCCATTCGTATCCGTTTTTGATGGATCATATTGCTGCTTCGGTCCGATAACCAATGCCATGGTATCCGTACCATTGCGGGCACCATGATCCAGCCCCCATTGATAAATACTGGCGGGCGTTGTTGCAACGTTCTGATATAATGTACTCTCCTCGTTCGCATTTAATTCTGCCGCATAATTTCCTTCTGTAGGTTCTAATTTCACACCGTTAATATATGTATCTTGATTACTTCTAAATAATTCAATTTGTCCGTCAGATGCTGTAGTATTCCAGGATGGGATTGCACTTTGGGACTGTGTCTTATATGAACCTGTCCACGTCTGACTCTTTTCAAAGCTACCATTCTGCAATTTTTTATTATCTGTATCATCCGCATATGCAGTCCCTATGTTTACTCCTGTGCTCACGCCCACAATCAGGCAGAATCCCAACAGAAAGCCAAATATTTTGAAAGACCGCATATGTTTCTTCTGTTTCTTTATATTACACATTTGTTTTGCTCCTAATGCTTCGTGGATTTTCCACCAGCCTCATTAAATCATTTCATTTTACACCACGGAATAGGACAAAAATGGGACAAATCATTGGCGAAATTCATTAAAAAATGCACTTATACCTACTGAAAAAGAAAAAGGAAGGGGCAGGTATCCATACTTAGTTGCGGCTTACATACAAAAAGTCGAAAAAAGAAAAATTTGTATGTACTCTTCTAATGACTTACATACAAGAAAGTGAAAAAGGAGAAATTGGTATGTATACTTTCTACCAGCTTACATACAAGAAAAGTGAAAAAGAATAAATTGGTATGTATACTTTCGAGTCGCTTACATACAAAAAAAGGAAAAATGCTGAAATTGGTATGCATTCTTCGCAACCGCGTACATACCAAAAGTAAAAAAAATCAAAAACAGTATGTTCACCTGGGATAAATGTACATACGAGGAATCAAAAATAAAGAGGCAGGTATGTATCACTTGTAAAAACATACATACCAAAAGAAAAAAACTCCGCCAATTTGTATGTGAATCTCTAACTTCCCAGCGCTTTTAGTCTATTTAGAATCACAGTTAGCGAAATTCACCAAATCCAGTTCCTCAAAATCTCCGTTTCTCAAGATCTCACTTCCTTAATAGAAGCAAACAAAAAAAGTGGGAAAACTTGCGATTGCTCATTTTCCCACCTTTTAATTAATTGTAATAATTTCCAAGCCAAAGGGTGCTGTGCGTGGCAGAAGAAACGTCCCTAATATTTTCTTCTGTCGATTCCCATTTTTTTGTAAAATGCGGCTTTATCCTGATACATCAATTTCTCTGATTCCGTTATCAGCTTTTCCACATTCTCACTGCCGTCCTTCTTCCATATGGCGCCAATTGCCATTGCAACGGCATGATCCTCTATCTCCTTTTTTACCGCCTGAACCTTTTCCTTCAGTTCATCTTCCCCGATCTTTGGACAAAGAACTAACAGCTCATCTCCGCCGATTCGGAATAAACCATAGAATCCGAACACATTCTTTAAGCATTGACAGGCCCGAAGTATCAGATCATCTCCTGCTTCATGGCCCTGTGTATCGTTAACCCTCTTTAGGCCGGTGATATCGCAGTATACAATGCCTATACTATCTCCCGGTTTCATATTTGCTATGTATTCATACAACGCATGCCGGTTCCCGATTCCGGTAAGCTGGTCACAGTAGCTCATATTCTTTAGTTCTTTTAGAAGGTTGCGTCTTTTTAAGCAGGAAACGATAAAATGTCCCACAATCTGCAGCATATTCTGTGCATAAATCAAGGATTCTCCGGGTGGATTGTCAACACCGTAAAATCCAATAACCTTCCCATCATCAAAAAGAGGAACTACTGCTAAGGAATGAATATCCTGTCGCTTTAGGTTTTCATACTGCAGAGGGTCCTCTTCCCGAATATCCTCCAGATCTTCAATCAGAATATTTTCATTTTCACCGAATTTCCGATACCAGTTTGCGCAGACCTCCGGCGGAAGATTCTGTAAATTATCGATTTCAGGGGTTACACCATTTGCCACCCACTCATAGGTATTGTCATCACCACCGTCTGAATTTCTTTCAAAAATATAGGTTCGCTCTCCCTGCAGTGCCTTTCCGAGATATTCCAAAATCACATCAATGGTCTTGTCAGGTGTAGGAGCCTGCAAGGCAATCCGGAAGCCTTCATTTGCAAGCTTTTCGAGATTCTGGTAGTCCAAAAGAGCCTTTCCCTGCTGCACCTGAGCACTTACATCGATGGCGATTTCAATCCGATAGCGCCTGCCGTCCTGTTCAATTATGGTATCCTTTAATGACAAGTGCTTGCCGACAATCGGATTATAATAGCTCCATTCTTTGAATTTTCCCGGCTCAAGATCTGCATTGTTGCAGAACGCACAGGGAGTACTGTTTCCATTTAAAACCTCATAGCATTTTCTATTAGAAAGCTCTTCCATGGAAGTAATTCCATAAGTTTCTCTGGTTTTTCTATTCATATAAACCAAATCAAAGTTGTCCGCATCTGCAGCATAAACATATTCATTCAGATTCTCAAAAAATTCCCATATTTTTTCCATTTTATCTGCTCCGTAGTAATAAAATTAAGCCAATGGCGATGTGCAAGGCAAAAGAAGCTCCCCTACAGCAAGGCATCGATGATATCCTTTACAGTTTCCATTCTGCGTGCCTTCCGCTCCGGAATTCGCTTGCCGCTCTTCTCTTCGATTCTTGCAAGGAGGATGAAATAGGTAAGGGAGCTGAATCCCAATTCATCTACCAAATCCAGTTCTTCTGTCAGACTGATACCTTTGCAATCCAATATGGCCTGAATTGCTTCAAATACGACGTCTTTTGCTTCTTCTCTTGTCATGGTATCTTCCTCTCATTCTTATCAAAATACTGCTCTTCCAGCACTTTTCTGGCAATTTTGTTTAATTCCAGCCGCGGAAGCGGCTCTTTTCGAATCCAGCTTTCTGCAATCTTATACTGAAATTCCTGATCTCTATTGTACTCCCGGATTCCATTTTGCACAACCTCAGCCTGACTATCGCTGTCCACAACCAGTACCGCAATAATTTTCTGGTTCAGATAAAGAATCCCTGCTTCTTTTACTTCCGGTATCTTTTCCAACCGTTCTTCAATTTCTTCCAGATAAAGCTTGGCGCCATTTTCCATGGCAATCATATGCTTGCTTCTGCCTTCAATACGAAATGTTTTGTCTTCGTTCCAGCTACCCAGATCATCCAGGGTAAACCATTCTCCATCATAGAGTGCTGCCGTTTCCTCCGGCATATTGTAGTACCCTAACATCCTATTTGCAGAACGTATCCAGATTACGTTTTTTTCATCAATGCGAATCTCATTTCCGGTCAGAGGTGTCAGGTGGGAAATCGCTTTCCCGCACTTGTTAAAAGCAAGACCTCCCAGCTCCGAAGCACCGTAAATATTCCGGATTTCAAAGCCTTTTTCTAATGCGGACTGATAGAGTTCTTCCTTGCAGGGGCCTCCGGAAGACATGACCATTTGAAGGTTTTGGGGCTTTTTTACCTGCAAAAGAATCTGAATCATGGTGGATACGCCCACCATAATATGGGGATCAATATCAATCAATTCCGTAACAAATTTTCTAGCATTTCCAAAATAAATACAGCTTCCCTGCATCAGATACAACAGGCACATGCAGCTTCCATAAATGGCCTGCATCGGGATTGGAATATAAATTTTAATCTGCTCTCCGTTTATCCCCGGTCCAAAGGTAATTCCTTCGTTCCATATCGGGATGCCCGGTTCCAGGCTGTTCCAGAAACGCTCCAAATCAATAACGGTTCCCTTGACTTTGCTATTCGTTCCGGAGGTAAAAAACATCATGGTTCCGTTTTCCGGCAAAAGCGGCTGATTTTGAGGAAGCTCCTGTTCCTTTATATATCCTCTGTAACAAAGATGCAGTTCCTTTGAAAATGCTTTTTCAAATTCCGCATCCGGTTCATCATGCAAAATCATTTCCGCTTCCGAATACCGCAGCATTGCTGTCAGATTGGTCAGATTCTGGTATGGATCAAGGGGAATGATGTTTTTTCCCACCGCCAAAGCGCCATAGACCTGACACACCCACTCATAGGAACCGGCACCCATAATCGCAATACGACGTGCGCTGCAATTTTGAAAATATCCCATATACCTTTTCACATCCGAAAAGAACTGCTCATAGGTATAGATTGCATTATCTTTATATATATCACAAAAGGCCTTGGTATTCCCAAAGCCCTTGCATAACCTTCCCAGGCGTTCATAAAATGTCATAACTTATTTCCTGCCTTTTCCCAAAATGCTTAGCCGCATCCTTCCAAACAGTTGATTTATGATTGGAATCAACAATACAACTCCTGTATAAATCACTGTGCGTAGTGCTAAAATCAGCAATGCATTGACCACTTGATTCTTTGGCATTATATCACTATTCGCAATATGGTTCCAGTTAATGGCAACATTTTCCACTGCAAAAATCGCCATCAGAAGAATACTTTTGCTTCCGATTACGCTGATGAGATTCGTAATAAACCAGTCTCTCTTCTGCAAAAACTGCCCCAGTCTAAGTAGCATGATTCCCGCAGGAACTGCAAACAGCATTGCTGCGCGGTTATACATACCGCCGATTCCGCCAATAATCAGAGAAACACCAAAAAAGACTCCCAGTGTACCTACACAGCCCAGTACCAGAATCAGCCAGTCTTTGACGTTCCATTTTCGGTTCATCATACCATTCTGCCGAAGCACGTATCCATAAAACAGCGTCTGAACCGTCACCAGAACCTGAGGCAGACAGTAGGGAAGCATGGAATTGCCGAAAACCAATCCCAGGATTGCCAGAGGAAAAACAAAAACAGCTATGATCCATTTATGTTTTTCCTGCAATCCCGTGGAAAAAATCAGATTTAAAATCAGGATGCCAATGATATATGCTAGCACATACCACATTGCACCAATCTCCCAGACAATCACATCTCCAAGCATCACGCTGGTGTCGTATCCTAACAGATACCCCAGAAAAACGCCTAAGGTTTTTGAATTAATATGTTCCGCATAAGCCGGATCTGTCCATGAAAACATAGGAACAGCAACCACGGAAACGAGGCCTGTTATGGCATAAATCTTTAAGGCAGAACCCCACAGCTCCCTAAGGAGCTGCCCGGTTCTTTTTTGTTTGTACCAATAACCCATCACTAGGAATAAGGCCGCTGTTCCGGGATAAGCAATCGTCATCCAGAACCATAACGCCGGTGAATTATGAAAGAAATCATAACGTCCCAGGGTGTGTACGGATAAAATCAATAGCATTGCTGTTCCCTTTGAGAAATCAAACATATTGATTCGGTTTTTATAAGCGTCCTTCATTTTTAACCTCTTCCTTCTTGTTGTTCGTATAGTAGAAAATACCAAGCTGCAGGATAAATAGAATTGCAAAGGCTATGGTCCACCAATTTACAAATACAACCCTTCCAAAACCAGTAGTCACAAGCAGAAGAATTATGGTTGCAAGGGCAGCCACAAGATTGCCTTTGCAGCTCTTTCTTCTAAAAATCGTAACGGCAAGAAGCAGGACGGAGGCTAATGTTAAAAGAAGATTTAAGATAACAAAGGTTCCTCTTCCAGAGGTATCATCCGTATCCTCATCCTCCGGGATTACATTACTCTCGGTAGAATTCTCGGATTCGCTTTCCCCGGTCTCTTCTGTTTCTGTTTGCTTTTCTAAATCTGCATCCCCGTTTTCTTCCTCTGTGCCATCACCGGTGTTATCGGAATATCCTCTCTTGGATGGATTCTTCTGGTCGTCCTCTTTCGCATCTGCGTTGTTAAGGATCAGCTCGATAAGGTTCGTAATCGGAGCAAGAATCGGATTGGCTGCATCTCTTACTGCGTCCATAATGGAATCTCCAACATCGGAAATCACATTATATGGTGTTCTAGTATCCTTACAGATAATTGCATAAGGTGAGAACAAATCTGACTCAAAGTTCAGCTTGCCATTTACCGGAGTTACCCAGTCGGTCAAAGCAGTTGTCGAAGTACCATGATCACGAAGCACCATGTAGTAACGGGTATAGCCGCTCGGTACGTTTGCCAGAGATTCCGGTACATCAACGCTGAAGGAAACCTTCGAAGCAGTTCGCGTAATCGGATACTCTTCTGATGCAGCACCACCAATAGAAATAACTGCCTTCATGCGGATATCGAGGTATGCAATCTTCTCTCCACCCATCTGCTCAAGCTTTGCATTCAGACGTTTCTTGGATCCTGTCGGAACCTGAGATTCGCTCTGCGCCGAAACGGTTGTAAGGATATCCACTTCACTATTAGATGTTTGGATAGCAGATGTTATTTTATTTATCATCTTACCATCTGTGCTACTGCTTGGGATTGCGCTTCCATCAGCATTTGTTAAATTCAGTACTGCTAAAATCAAATCCTGAATGGAATTGTTGACCTTGGTAGCAGGTGCTCCCGGTCCCTTTGTTACCGTCTTAGTGTAGATGTTTCTCTTACCATCTTGCGGTGTTCCCCCCGGTTCTACTCCAACATCTATCGGGAATGAGAACTTATCCGGGTCTAATACTCCCTGGACTTCGGTCTCGACCGTACCATCCTTTCCGGTACGTTCCTGTTCGCCCTCTTCTCCGGTTGGATGCCATGCGTTTGGATTCTCCGGATATGGCACATCTTCATCGCCGAACTTATCTTCATCCAAAATGGTAATACTAAGTGGATCATCTACCGGCTTTCCATCCTTATCCAGAATCTCAATGTCATAATCTCCAGGCTCATCCAATCTGTAAGAGCCGTCCGGATTCTGTGGAATCTGATGCTTTTTCAGATCATCGTAAATCTGTTTCTTATGCTGTTCATAAGCATTTTTATCGTCCGGACTATCAAATTTGTCATCTGGTACAGTTTCTGTTGTGTCAGGTTTCGGATTGCCATTCTCATCTAATTCTGTTCGCTTAAAGGATCCGTTTCCACCATTATCGCTTGGATCATAGGTGTAAGTATAGGTTTTTCCGTTCGGATCTTCCTCTGTCCATACCAATTTACCTTCCGTACCACTCGGATTCGGAATAAAGGTATAGGTAATATCATCATCCGGATCTTTTGTAGAAACCTGATTGTTTGGCAATTCGATATCATAGGTCTGATCCGGATTTTCCGGATCCGTATAATGAACCACGGTTTTTGTAGGATCATCGTCACCGGTTAGATCCTTCTCCAATTCCTCCTTCTTCGCATCTGTCACAGGTGCTCCGGTTGAATCGGATATACCGGTAATCACAGGATCATTCCTTAGATCATAAGCAACATCATAAGTATTTCCATCACTATCGGTATATGGAAGTGTACCTCTTTCTTTCTCTGTCAGCTTCTCCTTTAAACTCTGTGCCAGCTTCTGGTTTTCTTCTGTATTCGGAAGTGAATTTCCATCCTTATCCGTCATGGTGAGTGTTCCTCTGCCGTTCGGATATGTTGGATCTGTTGGATCCGGTGTCCATACATAGCGGTTACCATCTCCGTCCGTTGCAATTACCTGTTTGTTTTCCAAATCAATCTGGTAATCCAAAGCAGGTACTGCTTTTTCCGGTTCCGGTTCCTTCTTCGTGTTCGGGTCCGTCAAATCATCCTTCAGATCATTGATTTTCTCCATTTCCTCGCGGAGCTTCTTGAAAATTTCTTTCTCCTCATCTGTTGGTTCCTCAGGTTCGAAAGTTCCCGGTAATAAGTCAGGGAATACTCCGCTAGGTGTCCAGGTGTACTCTCTTGGATGTTCCGGATCGTCCAGATCGGTAATCACAAATTTTCCTGATCCATCCGGATTGTCTTTATCATCCGGTTTCCAGCTATAAGCAACATCGTTTCCATTCGGATTCTCTGTGGTATAAGAAATATCTTTTCCCTTACCATTCGCATCAAAGGTTTCCGTATACTGATTTCCATCCTTATCTGTATGCGTAATCTCCTCAATTGCAGGTGAATTCGTCAAATCATACTTGATGTCATAATCTGTGTCATCCTTGTCATCCTTTGCCTGAGTCGTACCCTGTTCCTTATCATCCAGGATGTCTTTTACCTTGTCCAGTTCCTTACTCTTTTCTTCTAATCGCTCCTTCTCCTGATCAAGAATCTCTTCCTCTTTGTCTATATCATCTTTTTCCTTTGAAAGATTTTCTCTTTCGTCAAGAAGTTTCTTCTTGATCTCATCATCAATCGGATTAGAGTTCGGATTCTCTGGACTTCCATTCTTCTTATATTGTGGTTCTCCATTTGGTCCACCTGTTGGATCAAATTCATAGATATTGCCACTCGGATCCTCATACTTAATCTTGTCATCATCCGGATAATAGGTATATTTCTCATTATTATCAGGATCAAAGGTCTTTGTAATCGTTTCCTTAGAAGTAGGATTTTCCGGATCTGCAGGCTTCTTGGTAATTACAGTAGTAGGATCACCAGCGTTCTTTGGAGGCTCTTTCTTAGTTACGGTTCCATCCGGATACTTCTTCTCATACTCGGTTCCATCCGGCTTTTCTTCCTTCAATGCGCCGTCACCATCTGTAGGAGTTGTCTCATCCGGTGTCCATGTAAAGGTAGAACCATCGTCACCCGGCTGTTTCTCTGTAACCACATTTGATGGATACTGCTTTTTAAATTCCGTTCCATCCGGGTCTTTTTCCGTAATGCCCTTATCTTGTGGATTGTACTCATACTCGTTACCATCCTTATCCGTACCTTTTACAGACTCAGGATCTTTGAAGGATACCTGTGTATTTTCCAATTCTGGCTCTTTTTCCGTAGGTAACGGAAGCTGACTTCCACCATCACTTGGATCACTTCCCGGAAGCTCGATTCCCTGTCCCGGATAATATTCACCATTCTGCTTGTCCGGATCAATACCGCCTATGGTAGGAGTACCTTTTACCGTAATCGTTCCGGATCTGAAGTAGGTTATATTGCCGTCCAAATCCTCAGCTTTTACGTAAAGCACCTGACTGCCTTCCTGCGGAACAACACAATCGTTGTTTTCCATGGTCTTCCATTTACTTTCATCCACTTTTTCCGCAGCCGGTCCCCCCGGTTCTCCCCAATAATACTCCAGAGATTTCAGATAGTCATCTACTGCTGAAACTGTCATGGAAACAGGAGCATCCAAGGTAATATTTCCGGTAGTCAGCGTCTTTGTTTCTGCTTCTTCCCTTGGTGAATAGGTAACTTTAATAACAGGTGCCGTAATATCCTGTAAGGTAATGGTTCCTGTCATTGTCTTGTTCTTTGACTTGGAAACACGGGTGCTTCCCATTTCAAAGTTCAAACCTTCCGCATATTCTGCAAATTTCCAATTCAGTTCTGTACCATCCGCTGATTCATAACCAATCTTGTACAGGCGGTAACTATAAATTCGCTCTTTATCCGTATTTTCCAAACTTGTACTTGGCAGGAAAATATCTCCTTCATAAGCAGACTGTTCTGGGTCATAAGTAAGTTCCGCGATAAAGCGTGTTTCTACATCCACCCATTCTTCCTTAAAGAGGTCAATCCACTCACCGTCTTTTAAGTACATCGGCATCACTCTAATTGCTGCTGGAATATCCTTATTTGCTCCTCTTCCCTGTACAAGTGCTACATCCCAGGATGCCTCAAAGCGATCCGGTGCATAGGTTTCTGTAAAGTTTACCTCTCCCGGATAAATGGTTAGTTCTCGCTCTTCCGTATAGTTTTCAATCGGCTCTGCGACGATTTCATATCGGAAAATATTACCAAATTCATCTACACGAGAGAAATGACCAAAATCATAGCTTGCGCTTCCGGTAAGTCCATTTTCACTTACTGTAACCGGAATTGTTACGGTTTTCTTACCTTCATATGCATTCGGCGTCCAGTTCTTATCCTCTTCTCCTGTAAGCATATTGATTCGCTTAACTGTCAGTGTCAGTTCATCAACAACATCATCGCCCTCTGCAACTACCTTCGTAGAGAGGTCTCCCTTGTCGTGAATAGAGACATTGTAATAATTGAACTTTATGTCTCCTTTCAGATATACATCACGCTCAAAGACTGCATACAGATTTAAGGTATCTCCATCATAACGACCATTTCTGGTATAGGTAATGGAGCTGTCGTCTCCGGTCTTATAGTAGGTTGCCTGAATATAGTAGTCTTCCTCCGGTTGTGCAGTAATATCCGGATTTTCTGCCAAAACTGCCTGATTAATAACGAAGTTTGGCTTCGTTTCAGACCAGCCGACAAAGCTGTAGTTTACCTCACCAATTCTATCCGTATCCACCAAATCCGGCATATAAGGACTCATTTCCGGTCTTGTAGTTCCGGAAAAGCCGATCAAAGTCAGATCAATTGCATACTTCTTTGTTGCCTTTTTATTGGCTGAGGTTTCATCAGCATCCCCTATTACGTATTCGTCCCAAGCAAAAGCGGTACTCCATTTTCCTTTATAGGTATTTGTAAAGGTCTTCAGATTGCCGTTTGAATCCTTCTGTGTATATTCCACCGGATAATCCACATGGTAAATCAAGTTGTACTCGTATGGTTCCCAGTTTGCTGTAAGGATCAGTTTTGCCTTGGTATTCCGCGTATAGAGAGTTGCCTCTTCGTTGTACATAGCCTCCATCTGTCCTTGTGATAAAAGAGAGATATCCTTGATGAAGGATGTATCACTTTCATCATTTTCTACCTCGAAGGCTCCCTTAATCTGCAGATTTCCGGAGGTCAGTTTCTTTGTAGGTTCTCCATCTGCGTCCGTTGCATCCACATAAATATCTTCTGTAAATGAAAGGTGTGTCTTATCCGCGTCCTGTACAACCTCCTTTGTGATGGTCTTCCATGTACCTGACTCACTAACCGTATACTCGTCTCCCCGCTTTTCTACCTTCGGCACAAATACTTCGTACTGCTGCTGTACCGTCCAGCCGGTAAATCTGTAGCCTTCCCGTACCGGATTCTCAATCTTATTTCCATTAATAGTAATATCAGGTTCTCCATCACTATCACTATCTGGATTATCCTTAAAGGCTGTCGCATACAGATATTCGGTTGGATTTCCTGAATTAAAGGTTGCATCGGTTACTTCCTTACCATTTGCATCTTTACCTGCCTGATATTCAATCTCCCATCTCTCCGGTTCCCAAGTAGAGGTCAGTTCAATCGTATCGGTATAATCCCGTTCTCCAATGACCAGATTCTTCGTTATATTCGAATTAATCGTCTGTGTCCATCCTGCAAATTTGTAGTATGGATCTGCATTGGTCGGATCGGAAATGAGCGTTCTGGTATCATAAATATGCTGTCTTGTTTCTGCCCTTGTCTCATTGTTGTCCGCATCCAGACTTAATGTATATGCTTTTCCGACTATTAAATCTGCTATGGTCTGGTCCGTATCGCCTTCCCAATATGGTACCAGTTTGTAGGTGAAATCGTATTTCCTTGGCTCCCAGTTCGCCTTTAAGATTAACTCGCCACTACAAGTCATATCTGAAAGTATAACAGCTCCCGTCTCACCATTAACGAGTTCCTGTGTTTCACCATTATTGTATACTGTCCAGCCTTTGAAAATATAGCCGGTTCTCTTTGCTGCCGGTATCTCCTGATCTGTTTTCTCCTGATAGAAGGCAATCTTCTCTGCATCCGTTCCATCAGGCTTTATAAATTCTCCTTCCTCCATATTTTCATAAAGGATTTCAATTGAGGCAGCCTTTCTCCAGATTGCGGTAAGCGTAATATTTCTTTGCTCATCCGTCGGTACAACCGCTGTTAAATCGCTCTCGCTCTTATTTGAAATGGTAGCTCCCTTTGCTTCCCATCCAGCAAAAATGTATCCGGATTTTGAAGGAATTCCTACTTCCAAAGATCCACCCAGAGCATAGGCAAATTTCTTCGGATATTTTGCTTCATCATCTATATCCGATACGTCATTTACCTCTGCATAGGTAACCGTGTATTCATGTGCTTTCCATGTTGCAGTAAAGGTAACATCACTGTTAACCATACTGCTGTCTCCCGGCTGATAAGCCTGATCGCCTACACTCCATCCTTCAAAGGAATATCCTTTGCGCACCGGTACATTTACCGGAAGCACATAATTCTTGCCATAGAATACTCTTGCATCGGAAGGCATATTGGAAACCGTTTCTGTTGTTCCTTTCGCAAAAGTAATATTTGCGATTTTTTCAACGATCTTGCCATGGAATACTCTTACTTCATTCTCTGTTGTAGTTTCTTCTGACCGATAGATAAAGTATCCTAAATCGTTCTCTACTGTTGAAGGACTCCTTAGCTTGCTTCCAAATTTGTACAGAACAGGAGCCATAGAAGTAATTTCCACATAGCTTGGAATATTTGTCGTTGCCTCGTAGATGTAGCCGGTAACCTTTTGGTTTTCATCCTTTATCGCCCTTGGGTACAGGCTCAGAGAATATTTCTCCTGTGCATTGATCGAATTATTTCTTCCTATTAACTCTACCTGTATCTGTGTTGGCAGATGGTCCTCCGCATTCAGGAACGATTGATCTGTTGTAATGACAACCTTGACTGATTTTGTTTCAAGCTGATAATTAAGCGTAAAATCGGTTTGAATCGCACGCTCATCAACATCCCCCGTCGGATTATTATTTCCATCCTTCACTTCGGCATGCTTGCTTTCCGTTTCTACCGTATAGTATTTACCTAAAGTTCCGGTTTCGTTTCTATCTGAAACTAATTCTTTAACCGTCCGATTTAAAGTTGCATCTTTTGCGTCCTTCTCCAAATACTGAATATACTTCATAGCATATTCATCATCTGCCAAAGAAACCTGATATACAACTACTTCTCCATCATAGGTTGTTGGTAGATTTCCAAAGGAATAGTTTCCTTTCGGAATCTGGGCATTCAATTCCTTTCCAGGATAAATAGCTCCTACCGATGCCATCTCATTATATTTTTCAATAGCAGAGGTAACTCTATCGTAGCTATCATCGGTTAATCGTAAATCTGTAAAAGTAACCGGTTCTTCTTTGATAGAATTCTCGTCAGTTCCCATATAATAGAAGTAATCTTCTGGATCAAAATTCTTTACAGTAATTTTTGCGGTAACCGTATTAAGAGAACCAGCATCACTTTTTGCTTCTCTTATGAAATACTCCTTTAATGCTGCCGTACTTGCTTCCGTAGTTCCATCCTGATATAGTGGGAAATCTACCGTAGTTTCCACTTTTGCTGTAGTGATAGTCTTATAGGAATAGGTTTTTCCTGCCGGTACACTTAAATCATAATCAGCAAGATTTTGCTTAATATCACTATTCCACTGATCTGAACCATATACTATATCCTGTGGTTCGGGAGAATCAGAATTTTCCTCACTCTCTGCGTCTTCTGAAGCACGATTCGTACATGTGATGATAGCATCATTCATACTGCTGTCGGAACCGGTTTTTATCATTCCTACTTCCGTTCCAATCCCAGCAGCTTCATAATTTTCTAAAAACGTTTTTATATCAGTACTAGAAGACTCTGAGGATATACTTATTTCATCACTAGTTTCCTCTGGTGTCTCAATCCACTTATAACTAAAGTCAGCCGCAGAAAGATCCTTTAGTATCTTTACCGTTGGAGTTGTTTGTAACCCTTCCTCTGAATTATCAAATGCTATACTAGCTTTCTTTTTTCTTAGGTAGAGTTCGTCATTTCCTTCTTCAGATATCTTTGCCTTCAACGTTCCTGCATAGTAGGAATAGTTATACGTGATCAAAGGTTTTGATTCCGTTGTAATATCTGATATAACTGAAATATAGCTTCCTTTTGGAGTATTCGACAGCTTCACAAGGTCAGCATATTTTGATACACCATCTTCGTAATTTGCTTCTGTGAAACATACTGTCTTTTGAGTCGCATTATCCTGCTGATACATATACCGATATTGTCCATACGGCAGATTACTTGACAACTTCTGCGCTAATACCCAGCCTTGATCATTTCCGTTCTTTACACTACTATACTTCGCCAGGAATGCTGTTATATTCTCATTATTGTCGTTTGAATCTGAAGCAATAGCACATTCCTCTCTTATTTCATATGCTTCTGGAACAGCTACTGTCCGATAATTTACATCTGTGCAATCGGTTACCGTTAACCTTGATACCATTTCATACCTATCACTTTGCGACAGATTATCCTGATAAGCAGCCAAGAAATTGTTTAGTCCTTCTTTATAAGAATTATAGGCATCCGTCTGTTCGCCGCTTTCATCCAATATGTCTCCGTCAAATGTACCTGCATATGAGTTCACAAGGCTGTACTTCTCATAGGAATAGCTTATATCAGGTATATCACTCGTACATATTAATGCTGTATCTAATTGATAGCTACTTTCTTCTGTGCCAAGCTTATTGTAAAAGTCTATTACATCACTTACGGATGACCAACTATGCCCTTCATATGTAGAAGAACCACCATACTTATCAATGGTAGCGGTATATACCATACTACTGTCAATTCTTTTATATGTGAATTCAAAAGTTGCACATGTAATACCTGAATTAGGCGCAGTTCCTCCTATAGTTTCCAGATGTAAAAGCCCGCTGTCTGCGTTCTGCTTATCCTGTTGATAAGTAGTATAGTTCTTATACTGCGAATAATAGTTCGTTACATAATCCGCAGTTACTTCAGCTCCACTTGCTTTGCCTTCAATTGAAATGGAATTTGTTGTTTTGGCCTGCTTATCATAGTAAGAATAAGCATATTTTCCATTTAATGGGAATGCTACTTTACCTTCCTCGTGAGCCCCAAGATTTACTCCGGTATCACTCTCTGTATTATTTTCCGTAACATTCTTGGTGGTTACATAACCCGGCTGTCCATTCTTACCTAATAACAAATCAAGGTATGTATTAAGATCACTTGAACTATTTACAGAAACCGCCTCATTGTACAGTTCCTTCTGGTCATAAGTGTAGAATACAGTCTGATTCGGCAAATCATAGCCACTTCGGATTTTATTGTTGCTCTTATAGTCTAAATAGTTGCTAATCAGAGTCTCTGACGGTATAGGTTCTGCAACCTGAGCCGCCATTTTGGCATCCTCTCCTATATTTCCGGTTTCATAATGCTTTGTCCACTTACTATTTGCTGTGTCAGACGTTTCGTCAGTATTATCCTGTGAAACATCAATAATTACTTCTTCTGCCGTTGAGTTATAGGTATACTGGTATACCGTCTGACTAGGCAGTACTAAGCGATAATAATTCCAGAACGCATCAACTTCTTCATTCACAAAGTCTCCTAACGCCGGAATCCGCTGCCCTTCTTGATTAAATGCATCTAATTTCAAAACCGCATAGGTTTTGCGCTTAAAGATGGTATTTGTTGCTTCATCTTTTTCATTTGGAGCCGGTAAAATCAGATTTCCATTCTGGTCTGTTGCACCATAATTAAACGTAACCGTACCGCCAATGGAGGTATTTACCTGCCATACTGCATACAATTCTGTCTGCTTCGTTACCAGAATATTGTGATCACCCATGGTGTAGGTAGGCGCAGTTGCACTTGAATTCTCGGACCAGCCTAAGAAGGTATATCCGCTACGGGTAGGGATATCGCCATATACAGTATATGTACCAAAAGTATCCGTTTTTTCCTCCGTGATTGAAAAGCCCGGGAGCTCTGCCTCATGTCCTTTTGCTACGATTAACTTAGAAGGAACAGATACTCTTAGCGCCTTGTTTTCTGCACTTCCCGGAACATTATCATGGAATGTCACATTATAGTAATCTATGTACTTTGTAACTGCTTCGTTAGAGCTTACATCCAATACAAACTGTGGTAACTGGATATCCGTACCTGATGTAATGGAAAATACCGTAGCATTGTCTCCGGATACGGTACTATAGGTGTAAATTCCGGCGTTTTCTGTTTTCTTTGCCGGGTTTCCATTGACCGTGATTTCCTCCACCGGTAACCAGTCTGCTCTGCTATCCAATCTGGTTACAACATTCACATCATAAGCATTAGCTCTTACTGTATCGCTGTCGCCAAAATCCGTTGTTACGATGTTCTTCTGTGTTGTTACCACACCATCAACTTCTACAGATGTTGTGGTATAGACCGGTCTTCCGTTTATGAACAGTGCATAGGATGTTTTTTCATCTTGCGTATCCTTTAACCGGGTTGTCGTATAGATACGGCTGTCTGCTCCCTCTTTTGCAACGGGATCTAAGAAAATAACTTCTCCGTAGCTGATCCTTCCTTCTTCATCTACGTTGCTAATTTTCTTTAAGGAAACATTGTCCAGTTTTCCATTACCGCCAATATCAACGGTTATGGTGGTATAATCTACGCGCACTTCCCCCTTGGTGGTGGAATTCTTGTCGATTACAGAGTGTGGAATGGTCTCAATCTTCCGGACATCGGTATAAACCGGAACCATTTTTGCATAGGTTTCTTCTGAAAGTAATATGGAGGCAGCGTTCTTATCTACATATACAACCAGCGCTTCTCCATCGCTTCCCTTTATAACCTCGTTTTGTTCCTCTTCACCCTTCACGACCTCCAGATGATATGCATAGTAAATGGTGTCATTGATTTCTTTTGTTTCCTGCTCACTCGGAGCACTTGTCTTCATAACCTGCTCAAAGCTAATATTTCCCTGAGAGCTCTGATAAATATAAATCGAAGTATTCTCTTCTGTAATTACATCATTTGACAATTCCACTTTATATTTGTACAGACCGGCATCGTTCTTTTCCTGCAGATATACAGGGTCTAAACCGGTTTCCGGTTCGATTGGGCTTTCTCCCAAAAGGGCATAAACGTCCCTTGTTGTTACTTCATCATTTTCATCGTAATAGTAATAGATTGTCTTGGTTCCATCTACGAGACTGAACTTATCGTAGCTTACAACTGCCCGATTTTCTTTCTTCCAATAACAGTTGGTTTCTGTTGCAGCTACAAACGTACCATCCACCAATACATAGTAGCTGTCCTTCGGCAATTCAGTTACACGATCGTTATAGTCTAAAATCTGACGCTCATAGCGATACAAAGCGTAGCCTTCGTAACCCTCTTCGTCGCACAGTCCCTGATATCTTAACGTAGGTGGATTTTCTGCCTTCGTCGTAGTACTGATTAATTTTACAGTCTCCGGTGTATATCCCTTCACATAGACACGTAAAGCTTCGTATGGCACTTCTGTTCCAACCGTTGCTTTATCTACTGTGGCATCATACTCCACACCCGTTACGGTCAAGCCGGTATCTTCCCCATCTGCGAAAATCTCATAAGTTCCCAAGGAGGTTAAAATGGTACTGTTTGATCCCGGTTCAGAATCAATTGCCAACGGATACTCTTTATCATCTTTTTTAATGGTATAGTTCTTTCCTAAGGAGGTGGCTACACCATCCAAGGTACTTCTTACCTCATATAAATAGTATTTCGTCGGCTGATTGTATTGCAGCGCCGGAATCTGCTCATATTCTGAAGTCGCCTGAATTCCTACTTTCTGCTCTAAAACAGCCTGGAATACAAGATTACCGTAAGTCCCCGGTTTGATTTCGATAACCTCTCCCGGTTGATACATTCTCTTGTTGGTTGTCTGAGTCAGCTCATAGCTGGTATCAATGGTCTTTCCGACTGTCTTTATTCTCCAGCCAAGGAAGTATTCTTTTGAGCTTTTTACTGCATATTCCGGTGCGACGATGAATTTGGATTCCTTTGCATTGCAAAAATCATAGTACACAAGCCCATTGCTCTTCGCATTCTGGAAGGTAACGGAATAATAGGTAATTCCAAATGTAGCGCTATAGCTTCTCACGCTTCCGCTGCTTGCACCACCACCTGAGCCACCTCTTCCACCGGTGTGAGAAGAGGAAGTGCCATTGAATATGCCATAGCTTCCCTTCTTTCCTTCACTACCGCTACTACCGGAGGATGCACCTCTTCCTCCACTACCACCTTTTCCGCCGGTGCCGGCCAAATCGGCTTTACAGTCTCTTTCTTCTTTACCGCCGCCGCCTCCGCCGCCGCCTCCGCCGCCTCCGCCGGAGCCATACTGATAGCCTGCGCCACCGCCGCCGCCTCCGCCGCCGCCGCCGGCTAGATTACCACCATTGGAACCACCGGAACCGCCGCTTCCAGCGCTTCCTCCAGAGACGTACATAGAAGCGTTATAGTTATAAACATAACCTGCGGAAGATGCACTGGAACCGGAACTACCACTCCAACCACTGGACTGATAGTCACCGCTACCACCGCTACCACCGGAGCCACCGGCTGTACCGATACCTGCACCGGCGCCACCACCACCGGAGCCACCGCTACCACCGGTATTTCCGCTGCCGCTACCGCTGCTTCCGCTTGAACCATTTCCGGCTCTACCACCGGTTGCTTTTACCGTACCGCGTCCAATCACATACAGGTAACTGCCGCTGGGCACACGAATACCGGCTCCCCCCGGCGTAGTTCCACTACCATCAGAGCCTTTGCTGGTTAAGGTATATCCATTGAGATAAATGTATACCGATCCGCTGATATTTAAACCACTGGACGGAGATCCGCTGGGATAATAGGTTGGATTTCCTGTCAGATAATAGTATCCGGAATAAAGTGTCGAATTATATCTGACTCCACCGCTGATTGGTTGCCAGGTCTGATTGTATACATTTACTGAAATACTGTTTGTAGAAGGTGTGGTATTCATGTTATCGTCTGACGCAGACACACGCACTTCACTGGTCAGATTTTTCCCATTCTCATCCTTCTGAGGAATAAAAATAAAGTTATCACGAATGTAATTCTGTGCTTTTAACACAGACACCGGTGTCATGAAATAGATTGACACGGTTTTGGAATTTGAAGATTTTGTTCCGACTTCATAGCCTTCGGATGCAGGAACAGAAGTAAGAGCCACTCCGCTTCCCTGGGAAAGAGATGTCGCAACTGCATCAGTTGGCTTAATGATAATGTGCTCCATATTGCTGACTTCCACCAGCATGCTTCGAATAGCGTCGTCCTCTGCTGAAAAGCCAAATAAGGTCAGATTCGGCAACGTAAAGCAGGTACCATCCGGTTGGAAATTACCAAACTTGTCGGTACGTAAGAATCCATTGATGAATACCGCAGGTTCATTGAAGATTGGATCTATTCTGGTGGTATTCAAAATCGGATTGGAGAAATCATAAGCAGTGCTTTCCCCACGTTTTACCCAACTGTCAAAGCTGCTTCCTCTCTTATATGGATCTTCCGGTTTGATTGCAGTAGAGCCCTCCTCTACACGTTGTGGACGATGGACAGCCGCATTTTCCTCAGCACTCTGCATGAAGTTCACACTATAATACTTCTGTCCCGCCAACTTATGGTCTCCGTCATTACGTACAGATAAAACATCGCCATCATCAATGGAAGGATTAATTTTTACCGTATATACCCGTGCATTCGGGTTTTTAAACACATCTGCCACCCAGAGGGCATAGGTATAGCCATCTACCGTTTCCGTCTTAAGAGTGCCATTCTCATCTTTTTCCGTGTGAAGGGTGTATTTCTGTACCCCATTCGTAGCTGTAATATCTGCCTGATCACAAGACTTCTTATCCAAAGAAACAGGAACCGTCAGAGCATAGAAATCCACTATCCCCATACGTGTATTGATATCAGAATCGCTAGGGCCTAATTTTATCTGCACATCCTGCTCATCCACAAATACATCGTAGGTTTCAGTGCCCGGCAACATAAATGCAGTGTAGGAATAGATTTGCTTATTGTCTCTCTGCAGTTCACTTGCATAATAGCTATTTGCCTTTTCTGTTGCCTCCGAATTGTATTGCAGAAATGCTATATCACAGCCATCCCCGTTTCGTAAGGTTACAAAAGCATCCTGTAAGGCTGTTCTATCTTTATCTGAACGGATATTTAACTGCACCTGAACCAGATTTACATTTGCCGGACTTCTACCACTATTATCGCTTTTTGAAGCTGTTCCACTATACACAAACGCATCAGTCTTTGTATTGGCACCATACAAATCCAGATAGATATCGTATCGCTGATAATCCCGTAGGCTCATGGCTTTCAGATAATAACCCTTATTCAGATTCTCGTCCGTTTTATAGACATTCTTTGTTATATCTTCCAGATATCCTCCAACATCTCCTGACAGACGATTGTAAACCTGAACGTAATCCGGGTTTTTAGTTTCAGTTGGTTTTACATTTGCTTCATCATACAGTCCCTGTACCCACTGGTAAGAGCTTCCTGATTTAAAGTTCTCTAGGACACGAAGATTTACTAATTTGTCTTCATACTCAACCTCTGCCGAATATGTATTTTCACTACAAAAAGCCCAACTGCCATCTACCCTTTTTACTGAATAGTTTTTTCCATTGCAGTTACCGGATGCTTCTTCCTTTTTTACACCGCCTTCCGGAACATAGGTAGACATGGTATCTGTTACTGTAATTGTGTAAAAGGTATTTACATCTTCTCCGCTGTAGTTAACCCAGATTTCATAGGTTCCCGCCATGACATAATCGCTGGTGAAGGTTCCATCTCCATTATTGGTTAATGGAAAATATCTTCCATCAGCTTTCAAATATGCATCAATATTCTCCTGGATTTCTTCTGTGGTATCTTCGGGTTTATCCTTTAAGTACCATGGAGCCCCATTTCTTTTTAGTTCTATCTTAACCCGCTGGTAATAAGGCACCTTATCCATCACATAAGTGCGTCCCTTTAAGTCCTCTACCACACCACCGGTACAATAGTAAGATGTAAAATTTTTTCTAAGATCACCGGTAACGCAATCATCAAAGTCCTCTGCCGAGCGGTCTACCCATACGGCAAATGTATCACTGTCATAGGTATAAATCAGCGACCAGATATCCTGATAGGAAACGTGCCGTAAGACCGCAGAGCCCGCCGGTACACTGCCATAGACTTTGGTGGTATCACCTGCCGAATATCCATTTGGTACAAAGATGACCGACTCTCCAATTGGCACAGTAGAATTACTTGGTGTCAAATCTGCTCTATAGGCAATCGTGTAGTCTGTAGGCAAATGTTCACTTACCTGATTATTGGTAATAATACCATTATCAGCCAGTACATTTAATTTTTCTTTGCTTCCTCCACCAAAGCTTAAGCCATCGAAACAGCCGATAACCATGGATGCCGCCAACAGCTTCACAATTGCTCTTTTCATTCTCTCTTTGAATTTTCTTTTCATCTTTTGTCTCCTAATACAAATCCCGAATAATCTATGTTTTTCCCCTTTAAAGAGGCAATTATCGTATTCATTTTCGTAAAAGTATAGTTTTTTTGTATTTTACCATTCCATATGGGACAGAAATGGGACAAAGTAGTACAAAAGGCGGAAAAAATCGCAAATCAGAACCACCGGCTTAGCCGGTGGTTTGTTCACGCCCTATAAGGGCTCG
>JBJENM010000096.1:0-2403 GCA_051880175.1 Agathobacter sp.
ATTATGCAAAACTGTACTACAATTCTTGGAATCATAGATATGCGTCAGCGTGGCATATCCTATGATGATTGCCGTAGCCGATACAAAGTCGGCTGCAGCACAATTACTCTGATCATGAACCGGTTCAAAGAATCCGGTAAAGATCTTGATACGCTGAAACAAATGTCGGCAGAGGAAGTGGAACATCTATTCTTTCCGCCGGAGAATCTCCGCAGAAAAGATGATTCTGTCATGCCAGATTATCAGGCAGTCTATGACCGGCTGACGATGCCGGGAAGCAAAGCAAATCTCTTTTATCTGTGGCTGAAGTACAAGAAGGACTGTCCTTCCGGTTATCAATACACACAGTATTGTCTGTATTTCAAACGCTTTGTTGAAAAGCATTACGGCTCGGAAGCTGTCAGCATGGTAGTGGAACGGATTCCCGGAGAAAAGGTTTACATCGACTGGGTCGGTGATCAACCGGAAATTCTTGTGGATTCATCAACCGGTGAAATGAAAAAGGTACATTTTTTCGTTACCACTGTTGGAGTAAGCAACCTTGTTTATGCGGAAGCCTTTGAGGATGAAAAACTGCCTAGCTTCATTGCAGGTACTGTTCATGCATTGGAGGCCTATGGTGCAGTACCTAAATATCTCGTACCCGACAACTTAAAAACTGCAATCACCAAGCATACCAAGGATGAACTGGTAATCAATAGTGCCTATCAGGACTTAGAGAATTTCTACGATGTAGTGATTCTTCCACCGCCTCCTCGCAAGCCAAAGGGTAAACCAACGGTGGAGAAGTACGTTCAGTTTCTGGAGACACATCTGTTGGAAGACCTGAAAGAAAAGGTCTACTACAGTATCGAAGATATCAATCGTGATGTACGGCAAAAAATAGCGGACATCAACAACGAGAAAAGGACTTCTCAGTCCCTTTCCAAGATGGAAAGCTTTCTTCGATATGACAAACCACAGATGAAGCCACTTGCCGGTGAATCCTTCCTGCTGTGTGATTATAAATACTTTGCTCGTGTACCGAATAATTACCATCTGTTGTACGATGACCACTATTATTCAGTATTGTACACGTATTACAATCAGCCTGCAATTCTTAAGGCTACAATGGCAGAAATACGTATCTGCGACCGGAATAACAAGCTGATTTGTACTCATAGAAGGTCCTACAAGGATTTCCCCAAATACATCACCAAGCCGGAACACATGGCTCCTGAGCATCAATACTACAAAGAAGTGAATTCTAAAGATGGTGCTTATTACAGACGCTGGGCTTCAAGCATTGGTCCATATATGGTTAAACTTATTGAGGCAGTACTGCTTGCACCACAGCATGAAGAACAGGCCTACAACAGCTGTAACGGCATTCTTCATATGTGTAAAAATCAATCCAGACTCTTGCTGGAAGATATCGCAAAAACCTGTGTAGAAAGCAATGCCTGCCGGTATTCCTATTTCAAAAAACTCCTGAAAAGCATGCAGAACGCTCATTCGGTACCGACTACATCCTCACTTCCGGAACATAGCAACTTACGAGGGAAGGAGGAGTATCGATGATAAATAAGGACCGACTTTCTACAGAGGACTATGAACTCTGCAGCAAGCTCAAAAGTATGCGGTTTTCCGGTATGGCAGAAGCATTGGAGGAAGTGCTTGCAGATCCCAATGCAGAACTTCTTCCATTTAGAGAAAAAATACAGCGTATCGTGGATGCAGAATGGAATCTGCGCTATTCCAAGAAACTGAATCGTTTTATCAAAAAGGCAACCTTGAAATATCCCGCCGCTGATCTGGATGAAACGATTTATAATCCGGAACGGCAGCTTGATGTACACATCATAGAGGAACTGTCCAAATGTGAATGGATTGAACAAGGCAAAAATCTTGTTATTACGGGCAAAACCAGTTCCGGTAAAAGTTACCTCGCCAATGCGCTTTGTATCTGTGCTCTGAGGCAGTTCAAAACTGCTCGGTACATGAAGGCCAGTCAGTTGATAAATGAGCTGTCCAAAGCTGAAAAACTGGACAATTATCAGGAAGAACTAAATCTGTTCGCCGGCTATGATCTTCTTGTTGTTGATGATTTTGGATTGATGAACATGGATGTTAATAAGTGCCGAAACCTGTTTGAGGTATTTGATAGCCGAGATCCACATAAATCAATCCTTGTCATCTCTCAGTTCCCCGTATCTGCCTGGTACGATATGTTTCAGGATCATACTTATGCAGAGGCGTGCCTTGCACGCATGCTTAGCAGAGCCTACCGCTTGGAGATGAATGGTAAGAACATGAGAAATATGGAACCTATTAACAAGTAACAACAAACGGATAACGCACCGTTGGTGCGAGCCTCTTACACCGCTGATGCGGGAAAGGGGCTCCGTTTATCCGAAATGTGCA
>JBJENM010000097.1:0-10656 GCA_051880175.1 Agathobacter sp.
GATTTGGAGTATCGTCCAGCCATTGGGAACCGATTTCCTTTCCGTAAGGACTCATTGCCAAAATAGCAGGATGAGGGTTATCATCGTTAGGGCGGAAAATGTCAGTGTAGATGGTCACTCCGTCCCGTAGTATCACCGGTACATCCCGCTCTAATATAATGTCGCAGGGAAGAGGCATGTAACCTTTCAGACGAATCGTCCCTTTTTTTAGAAGCAGTATTTCCTGTTTGAAGCCCGTATAGCGGGCACATGGAGAATCCACCGGCAATGCATCTCGTACTGCTACGGTCATTTCTTTTCCATTTTTATCATGCAAAATCATCGTTTTGTTCTTCATTTATTGTTCCTCCTTAGCTGCTTCCGGTTCGAAGTATTCGTATCCATTGTCCAGTTCGAATAGTTCACCATACTTCTCATAATAACCACGATCGGTGAATTCGTAGGAATTGTTTTCACTACTAAGTATCGCTTCAGGCAGATTGATTAGTAGAAATCCAAGTGCCGCCGTTGCAACAATAGCCATAATCCACTGCATGGGCTTCGGTCGATTCTCTTCCTTCTTAAACAGATGAATTCCAATTCCTACACAAACAGGCAAAAAACCAAACAGCGAAGTAATCAGCCCCGGAGAATAAAGAGTGTTCATTCCATATTTGCCAAAAATCTGCATATCCTGGATTCCGATACTGATGTGCATCACCACTTCAAAGGCAGAAAACAGCATAGTCGCTATGCCTGCCGGTTTCCGAAATCCCCACACCTTCAGAACAATGCAACCAACAACAACGGCACCGAAATTGGTAATCATATCTGTCAGTCGATTCATCGGATATTTACTTAAATACATAGAACCGTGATTGATGTTATAAGAATAGTGCAGTCCCCCCGGCAATACCCACTCCTCAATCACATGCAATACCAATACAATGACTGCCAATGTACAGAGAATATTAAGTTTCGACCATGTTTTCCTGTTTTTATAAACCAGATAACTTAATACAACACCAATCGCTGTCATCACATACAGCCATATAGATAACCAACCTTGCATAATTTCTTCCATAGTGCACCGCTCCTTTTCAGATTTATTTTTCGATACAATTGTAGCGAAAACAAATCTGTGATACAATTGTTTCAAAACATGTGCTACACATACCTAAAAACTTGTAGCGAAAAAACGGAGGATACATATGTATCATATCAGTAGAGATAAACGTGCTATTCAGTCGTCAGAACTTATTTATAAAGGTCTCCTGGAATGTATAAAGAAAAAGCCTTTTGACCAGATCACTGTTAGCGATTTGCAAAAGACTTCCGGAGTGGCAAGAACAACTTTTTATCGGGCATTTGACAATATTTCCGATGTGCTATATTGGAAATGCGACACTTGTTTTTATGAAGTTTTAGGGAACTATCAGCCCAAACTGTTTCAAGGAGAGCTTGATCTTGCCAGACACTATTTTCAGTACTGGGTAAACCACAGCGATATTTTAGAACTGCTGATTCAAATCAACAGGCAGGACATTATCTATGCCTGCCATATGAAAAATGCAGATATTTTGCAACAGCGATTTGGAAATCTTCCCGGAATTCATATGGAGCACGGTAATTATTTTATTGCTATCCGTACGGGATTTACCATTAGTGTATTGACCGTTTGGCTTGAGGGTGGAAGAAAAGAAAGCGCTGACGAATTGGTACAGATTATTGAAGAACAACTCTCCCTACTGACAAAGAACATGGTTTAACGAAACAATAGTACCTCGTAGCCCCTTGTTATACTATGAAGTTTCTCTTAGCATTATTGACATTCATTTATTTAATTTGTCACTAACATAACAAAAACCTTCCCTGTACTTTGGCCGGTGCGGGAAGGTTTTTGCTATTATCTAAATTCAAAAAGTAGATTTTCATTTTCTTATTTTGCCAAGTAAATTTCTCGCTCTACCTAATTTTCGTCGAATTTGCCTTCAAATAGCCGCTTTTTGAAGCAGATTGTATGATTTCGCGGTTCTAATTTTTCTGTGTGCCTAGGAAAATGTCATTCCTTAGGTACAGGCAAAAAGTAATCTGGCAAAAACATACAATTTGCCTTCAAAAGTGCTGAAAAACAGCTTTTTTTCAATGATTTTAGGTATAACCAAAAATTTGCATGGCGAAACATGACAAATTCGCATTTTCTGTCTGTAGACCCCATCTCCATTCGCAGACTTTTGACCTGCTGATTCCAAGTATTTTATCTTTTCGAACTTGTGTTCTGTTTGCTTCTATGGTATAATTTTCATAGTAGCAGTATCGCTACTGGCAATCGTGTACATGCCAAGCTTAAGCAAGGCAGGGGTGGTTGACCTTCATTCTGACAGAATGGAGGTGATGCTTATGAAAAATTTCAATTTCAGAGACCTTATGGCCTTCGGAATGTTTCTCTTAGCATTATTGACATTCATTCATTTGATTTGTCACTAACATAACAAAAACCTTCCCTGTACTTTGGCCGGTGCGGGAAGGCTTTTGTTTTCTACACTTTGGTCAACCACTCTGTGGCGATTGCCTTTTTATAGTTATATTATAGCAAAAATCGGAAGTATTACAAGACTTATTCAACGTTTTCTTCTCTTAATATAGCTTATTTACGTATTTTTTTCCTTTATTCACTCAATATCTTAGGTGCAGGCAAAAAGTCATCTGGCGAAACATGACAAATGCGCAGAGCCAAGCTCGAAAGCCTGCGGCTTCCTCGCTGACTGTGCTTCGCACAATAAATTTCCACTACGCTACGAGCACTCAACTCGCCAACCTTCGGTTTGCTCGTTGCCTGGCTGTCGCCAGATAAAAAGAGTCCCGATTACACTTACGAAAATAAATTTTCGACGTGCAATCGGGACTCTTTTTACATTGCTCGTAGCTAACACTCAAATTTATACCCCATGCCCCAGATGGTTTTGATGTAGTCTCCTTTTTCCCCCATCTTGTTGCGAAGCTTTTTTACATGGGTGTCTATGGTTCGTGCATCACCAAAATAGTCATAGTTCCATACGGAATTTAATATCCGCTCTCTTGACAGGGCGATTCCTGCGTTCTCCATAAAGTAATCCAACAATTCGAATTCTTTAAAACTCAGCTCAATCGGGTTGCCATCGATGGTTACCTGATGTGCTACCTTGTCTAAGACAATACCGCCCATCTCCTTGCTTTCGGCGGCTTCGCCTATCTTATTGGTTCTGCGGAGGATGGCTTCTACTCTTGCCACAAGAATCTTTGGCGAAAATGGTTTCGTTACATACTCGTCGATGCCGAGTTCAAAACCCATCAGTTCATCGCTTTCGTCGCTTTTTGCGGTTAGCATGATGATTGGAACCTTCGAGGTGCTTCGAATTTCTTTGCACACATCCCACCCATTCAGCTTCGGCATCATGACATCGAGAATAATGAGTGCAATATCCTTGTCTGCATAAAATGCATCCAATGCTTCCTCTCCGTCTGCCGCTTCTATCACTTCATAGTTTTGTCTGACCAGAAAGTCTTTGACAAGCTTTCTCATTCTGCTCTCATCATCTACTACAAGAATTTTTATTCGGTCCATCTGTTACTCCTGCCCCTGCATCTGCTCAATTTTCTGCTTAAATTGATTCTCCTGCTCTGTCAAAGCCCGCTCCCGCTCATTTAAGTCGGCTTCCCAGGCCTCATATTTGTTTATGATTTCTTCTTCGTAGTTAAAAATCGTCGTACTTCTTCCACTTGCAAAGGTAATTACAAAAATACCCACCAGTGCTACTGCAAACACAGCGCAGAGGAATGTGGCAATTTGAAACTTTTTCTTATAGTCGCGGTTTGCTTCCTTCTGCAGAGCTTCCTTCTGTCTCGATCTCTCGGCGTGATCTTTAATTCTTTGACGCTCTTTTGCCTCTTCCCGTTCCTGCTCCTGACGGATATCCTCTTTTGTCGGAATCGGCCGGATGTCGGAGTTCATAATGTAAGGAGCCATAATGAGCTCCTGCTGTAACTCTTTTAAAAAGGTAATTCCAACCTCTGTTTCAAATAATTTTTCATCCAGCAGCTTGTTATACAGGCGAAGTACCACATCCGGATCATTTAAATTTGTTTTTTCCCTAATGTAGGCAATTCCGTCTTTTTCTTTTTTTGCCTGCTTTGCCCGCTCTCTGCTGGTATATGAAAATCCATCAATCTGATAAATTGACATGCCTGTTATCTCCACTTTTCATATTCTGCAATTTCACCAGACTGGTATGCCTGAATGAGAAGCTTGATGTCCTCAATTCGCTCTCTCATTTTTTTACCGCTATCTGTATCTCCTACCAAAATACGCTTATCCATGTATTCCACAGCCTCCCGCTTTGATACGATATCCACCTCTTCCCGGATTGCAGTCTCAAAGGACTCAAAGGGTTCATGGGCAGTCAGGGTAAGGCCATAGGAGTTAAACACAAGGGTATATCCTGCGATTCCGGTTCTGTTTCGGTAGGTCTTTGAAAAACCACCATCAATGATGATGACCTTTCCGTTTGCCTTTACCGGACTTTCCCCTCTCATGCGGTGTACCGGCACATGTCCGTTTATGATATGTACCCGGTTTCCGGAAAGTCCGAATTCCGCTAGGATTTTATCCGCTATCTCCGGATTGTCGATCAGCGTATAGTACGCATTCTTCGGCTCCTGTTTCAATTCCTCTTCCTCCAGAAAATAGCGCTCGAAGGTTGCCATTTTGGCACGTCCGTAAAGCGGGGAATTCGGAGCCGTCCAGATATACCAGATCAGATCTGCTCCCTTTTCCTTTTCCTTTGGATCTGATGCAAAAAATGCTTTTCTGACATAGGATTCCAGCACATCAAACAGTGCTTTTCCGGAATACTCTTTTCCATAGATATTTACTTTTGCAAAGCTTCCGTCCTCATTCATTGGAACACAGCCGTGATACAGCAGATTTCCGTTATATACCCGGTACATGCTGCCCTTCTTCAGCAGAAGCTGAACGTGTCTTTGCAGCTTTTCACAGTGAAGGAAGGAGGAGCAAAGCCTTGCCATGACCTCCTGCTCTTCTTCCGTCAGCTCATAGGGATGCTCTCTGTCCACCGTGGGAAGATTGGTATCCATCATCTTATATTCGTTTCCGTCGATGGTGACGGTACCCTTTTCATAATCGATATTGTTTAAAAGCAGCCGGTTGGAAAGCCCGTATTCCGGCCATTTTAAAATGAGCTGCCCCTCTAACTTAAACCGGATGATTGCAATTGCTTTATGCATTTTTTTAACAATATCATTCTCCATATTGTTGGTCCCGCTTGGGGCACTCTTAAAGACGAACCGGTCGCAGGGATCATCTGCATATGCGCTGATGGCAAAGGTTGCAAGAGGAACCATATTAATTCCATATCCCTCCTCCAACAAATCTAAGTTTCCGTACCGGATGCTGTTACGAATCACAGTCGCAACACATGCCATCTGTCCTGCTGCCGCTCCCATCCAGATAATATCATGGTTTCCCCACTGGATATCCAGGGAATGATAACTGCACAGCCGGTCCATAATCAGATGTGAGCCGGCACCTCTGTCATAAATATCTCCTAAAATATGAAGATGGTCTACCGCCAGCTGCTGGATCAAACCGGAAAGCACAACAATGTATTCCTCGGATCGTCCCAGCTCTACGATGGTATTGACGATGGCCTCATAGTAGGCTTCTTTATTCAGGACCTCCGGTTTTTCGGTTACAAGCTCCTCAATGATGTAGGCATAATCCTCCGGCAAAGCCTTACGCACCTTTGATCTGGTATACTTTGAAGAAACGGTCTTACACACCTCAATCAACCGGTAAAGAGTAATCTTATACCAGTTCTCCATATCTTTTTCCGTGCGTTTTACCAGTTCCATTTTTTCCTTCGGATAGTAGATAAGGGTTGCAAGAGATGCCTTATCCTGGGAACTTAACGTATGTCCAAATACGTCATCAATCTTCTTTCGTACTGCACCGGAACCGTTTCGAAGCACATGGGAAAAAGCCTCATATTCACCATGAATATCAGACAAAAAATGCTCCGTTCCTTTTGGCAGGCTCATAATTGCCTGCAGATTGATAATCTCCGCCGATGCCTTACTTATCGTCGGATATAATTCAGAAAGCTGTTCCAAATAATGTAGTTGCTCTTTTTCCAAAACATTACCCCCGTTTACGCTACCATAATAAAAAGGCCATATCCATTTAGATATGGCCTTATAAGTCTTTATGCATACACATCAAAACTACTTCCAAGCATTGCATAACCAATTGATGCACTTCCTGCACTATATCCAGTCTGGATTCCTGCAAAACCTGCTGCAATATCATTGTACTGCCGACTCATTTCCTGTGTCTTTGCAAGCTTCGCCGTATTATCCACCTTCACACTCTGGGCATTCGCATATCTCACCGGATTTGCTGCATCCACTCTTCCAAGTGAAGTTGCTGCCGGCTCTGATATGGACTCCGCAAAGGCCTCTGAAAAATCAGCTTTGTTTTCAACAGAATAGTTCATCGGTCGAACCATGGAAACACCCATGCTTCCGATGCCACCAATTGAAAGTGCCATAGCAATACCTTCCTACTCATAAGTATAGAAATATTATAACACTTTATTTCTGCTTGTCTATATTATTTTGCTCTGAAATCATCTGTTTTTGTTGATTTCTTTTCTTACTTTTTTTGTTAATCACCCGCACGATACCAAGGATAATGAGTACAACGATTCCCAGAAGAATCAGATATGGAATTGCAGAGATAATGGCAACGATCATATCCAATAAGCCCTCTACCACATCCTCTGTATTCCGCAAGAATCCCTTCTTAATTTCTGTAAAGAAGCTGTCCTCCTCCACAACCTGAATCTGTGTTACCTCGCTGATATCGATATACATGGTTACATAATTCACCAGGTTGTCATACACCCGCAGCCTTGACTGGTAGGAATTGATTTCATACTCCACGTCAGAAAGCTCTCTCTCCAACTCTACGATATCCTCTAAGGTTGCTGCGCTTGCCAGAAGCTCAATCAGACGGTCATGCTGGGTATGCAGGGTCTCAAGCCGTGCAGAGATGTCATAGTACTCTAACGTAATGTCCTCCGTGCTCTCGGACTTGTAGATCATCTCCCCAATCTGTCCGGCCTCATTTAAAAAGGCGTTCGCATTTTTTTCCGGGATACGAATGGTAAAATATGCGGATCTTCTTGAGCTTCCGTAGGTCTCAGAGGACTCGATGTAGCCGCCGTACTCTGCAACCTTTGCATTTACAAAGTCTACAGAATCCTCGAAGGTCAAGGTCTCATAAGAAAAATTGTAGGTTCGGATCAGCTTTTGCGAATAGTCTCCGGTGCTTACCTCTGCTCCTGTGCCTGCCACATCGGAACCTGCTTCCGCTTCATTCAGTTCCATTGTCGATCCACTCATTCCGTACTCAACCGCTTCCTCCGGATAAGCCATATCCCAGCTTCCCTTATCTGCGGTTGCAGCTTCCGAAAAATTATAGCTGCTGTCCGTTGCCATACTCGCTGCTCTTCCGCAGGAAGTCAGGCAAAATGCCAATAACATGGTAAGTACTACGATTGATAAACTTTTCTTTTTCATAATTTTCCCTCCTAAATCTAATCTATCTAATCTTTTGGTTGAAGCTCCGGCTCTTTATTTGGAAAAATCATCACACAGCCTGTGTCCTCATCCGAACTGATATCCTGCTCTTCAAAGGTGACCTGTATCTGATCTCCCGTTTTATACTCCATACTCCAATCAGACTCCATAGCTACAAAAACAACTTCCCCTGCATAACACAGACCTTCTTCCCCCGCCTCTTCAATTTCGCCAATCGTACATCGGAGGCTGCTCTTCTCTTCCAATACCTCTTCCACCGTAAGGGTAAGCTGATAAGATATTCCATTTTCTTCCGCAGCTTCCTCGCAGGTTCCCATGTCCTCTGCCATGCTCATATCGCTTGTGGTGCCGCTTGCCATGTCACTTGCCATCTCCTTTGGTGAGGAGCTTCCGCAGCGAAACATGGAGCTGTTTACAAAAAATGCTCCCGCCGCAATGACAATTGCAAAGGATGCGGCAAGACTGCCAATCCAGGTAATGACAGCCCGCGTTCTCTTTTGAGGCTTCTTTTCTGTCAGATACTCCTGTCTTAGCTCTCCCACTTCTGCAAGAAGCTCATCGTCGATGTTTCCCAATGCATCAATCAGTTCCGTTGCCCGAATATCTTTTTTCATAAGACAAAGCCCTCCTTTAAAAGATATTCTTTCAGTTCCCCTCTCGTCCTGTGCAGGATGTTCTTCACGTTCTGCTCACTCATTCCGGTGTATCCGGCGATATCCTTCATGGAATCCATATAAAAATATCTGCCGATAAACACATTCCGTTTGGTAGGTGGCAGGGTGCGAAGATATTCATTTAACGTTTTGCTAAGAAGCATGGCATCTACGGATGACTCCACGCTATTCTCATCTGCCAACGATTCTTCCAGCTCCTCCAGACAGCTCTCATACTCTGTTCCGTTTCTCTTTTTACTTGTCCTTTTGCGGTAAATATCGATTGCCCCCTGTCTGTTAATTTTTCCAAGGTAAGTTGACAGGATGGCTGGTTTTTGCGGTGGCATGGAGTTCCAGGCTTTCAAATATGTATCATTGACATTTTCCCTGCTATCCTCCATGTCAGAGAGAATATTGTAGGAAATCTTCATCAGATACCGCTCATATTTTACTTCCGTCTCTTTGATTGCCTGTTCTTTTCTGTCCCAGTACAGCTCCACGATTGCTTCATCAGTCATTCGCTGCTCTCCCTTCTTTTGTAGCCTTCAATAGATATCCCGCAAAAAAAATCATTTGGTTTCACTTTTTAAAAAAATTTTTTAAATTTTTTAAATTTAAATTTATGTTACCATATCGCCAAATGGAGCGCAATCTATGTATCAATTCATGACCCTCATTGACTTATTTTACTCACATTATCTCAAAAACATAAGGGCATAAAAATAGCGATAATGGTTCCATTTTTTCTCTGCCAGGTCAATCTCCCTTTCAGTTGGAATGGACTTTTGTTCATTTCCATAAAAATGCAGCCTATATGATTTCTCATACAAGCTGCATCTTATTTATCTCATTTTGTCAATTAATTGCTTTTCAATATCTTCTTCATACTTTTTGATGATTTCTTCCTCTAATGGTTCAATCATTAGTTCCTTTGCTAAAGATTTTGTTTTGTGTCGGGCCTCATAAAAATAGCCAATAATACAAAATACTATGGCTCCCACAAAATTTACCATCAGATCCTTCATGGTATCTATAATTCCAATATCCAAATATCCACCATTTACAATAAATGTATTACCTTCTTCTGTTTCTATTATAGTTCTTGTTATTTGAGTTACATGAATAGGAATCTGAGTATTATTTTCATCTAAAGTTACAGAGCTAATATTTGGTACAATAAAATCCTTCTGCATATCAAGATAGAAACATTGATCACATGTAAACTCTATAAATTCCCATATAACCCCAACAGTCATAGAGAAACAAAAAGCCACCATTGCCAGATAAAAAGGAGACAATCGAATGTATCGGCTACCTCTGTTTAGGATATTGAACATTGAAAACCCTATTGCAGCACATAAAAATCCGTTTATTGTATGAAGCATAGTATCCCACCCAGGTATGGAGGTGTAATATTTGTTCACTTCGCCAAGAATCTCAGCAGCAAAAATAAACAGATAGATAATAATCTCGAATATGGGTGGTATTTCTACTTTAAGCAATTCTTCAAACAGAGATGGCAACAGAAATAAAGCTAATGACAAAATACAAATTGCCAAGCTCTCAAAATTATGGGTAAATGCACATCGAACAGCTGTAAGAATAACAAATACTCTCAGTATAGAATAGACTATAAACTGCTTTTTATTCAGTGCAATTCTTGCTTTTAATCGTTTGACATATTTTCTCATATTATTTGACCACTCTCACAATGCTGGTTATTCATACATTTTTCCATTTCTGTCTAACAAATTAACAATAGCTGCCGCGTCAACTTTATGTAATACAGCAGCTTTGTATATTACTTGCTAATACTCTTACTTAATTAATCCACTTTCTCTAAGTAGAATTTCTACATCGGTTCCTTCCACAGCCCCAAGTACTTTCTTTAATAGAATCTTTTCTTTGAATGACATCGGAAGTTCGTCAAGGGTTTTCTTATCAATTGCATAATATATAGCACGAAGTAATTCTCTTACATCATACTTAGAGCCCCAAACCTCCGGAACGCCTCTGTCAACATTAAGAAGTGTATATACGGCTTCCATACCGGTCCGGATAGAGTACTCTGTTGTGAAAATGGTATCTCTTGGAGTTTCTGCAAACTGTCCAACGAACGCAAAGTTTACAGCTCCCTTAGGAACTACCAGCGGTCTGTCCTCTTCCTTTCTAGGTTGGAAGAATGCGTTGATATATGGCATGAAACAGGTTGTTGTATTACAACGATTCTTTGCCCAATCATCAATCTTATCTGTTGGTACTCCAATATGATACAGCCATTCACGGCATACCTCTTCACCGGTACAGTCGCGCATAGCCTTCTTTACGTAATTACCTTCTTTGTTGGTAGAAAGTGAATATACCC
>JBJENM010000098.1:0-10512 GCA_051880175.1 Agathobacter sp.
TTGCTCATTAAGTGCCGACGCTTTTTAAACGTTCTGATTCAAATATGCAAATTCACCCGGGCACACAATTCAGAAAAGCGAGTAATTTAATAAAAAACCTGATGATTTATGACGGTTCCGTTTATACCGCCCTCGTTTACGCAAAAGTACAGCCAGTCGCCGCTGATGCCGCCTGCCAGTACTGCATTTGCCGCATTTCTACAGCTTTCCGTAGTCAGTCCGTTCTCCAGAACCAGCGCCAGTTTTCCGGACATTGCGGGAGAAAACTGCTTGTTCTGATAGATCACCGCCGTGATTGTATTTGGAAAATATGCGCTGCAGACACGATTCACTACGACCGTTCCGACGGCAACCTGTGCCTCATAGCCTTCGCCCCCCGCTTCACAATAAATAAGGGCTGCCAAAAGCTCCGCCTCGCCTTCCGCTGCTGTAGCCACACGGTTTCCGGCAGCAAGCTCTGCCTCCTGTTTCGCAATCTGCGCAACGCGTTTTTCACTCAGCATCGCCTGCTTTGCTGCGGCAGCCTTCTCCGCCTCAAGCTTTTTCTCATAGGCTTCCATTTCCGCAATCTGCTTTGCCAGCGTCTCCGAAGTCTGCTGATTTGCACTAAGTGCATTGGATGTATTATCCAAATTCGTTTTTGTACCGCTGATGGAAGATAAAAGACTGTTCTGACTTTGCTCTAACTGCTCCTTTGCCAGAACCAGTTCCTGTTCCTCTGCCTCAAGCTGTGCTCTTTCTTCCTCAAGCTCCGCAAGGGTCGTTTCATAATCCTCCAAAAGCTGTCGGTCCGCTTCCGCAATATCAAGAACATACTGGGATTTTGTCAAAAAATCCGCAAAGGACTCGGATTCCAATAGCGACAAAATACTCATTTCCGTTCCGCCGTTTTCATACATATATTGGATTCGAAGCTTCATGCTCTCATATTGTATATCCAACAGCTGCTCTGTGAGGGCAATGATTTCTTTGGACTGTTCGATTTCGGATTCCTTTTCCTCGATGTCCTCCTCCAGCTCGTTGATGGAGTTGGAAACATTGTAAAGCTGGGAATTCAGATTCTTCAATGCATTTTGCAGGTTCTGCTTGTCCTTCGTAAGGCTGCTTATCTGCCGGTCGCTCTCCGCCTTTTGCTGTTGCAACAGTTCACGCTGTGCCCGAACCTCTTCCAGGGTGATTGCCCTTGCATCTGCACGCGGAAGAATTGCAACCGCACATATGCACACACAAATCACAAGAATCGCCGATATGAATTTTTTCTTTTTTTCTCGCCGGATTCTAACCATCTTAACCCTCTTTCCTGCCACTATCCTTATCTTATCAGATTGTTTTTCGGCTTTCAATATGGTATTATTTAGGAAAAGCAAGAGGGTTTTTACAAAATAAAGGGGTTCATATGATTTTCGTTAAAACAGAGAATTTGAAAACGGGCATGAGGCTCGCAAAACCGATTTACAACAAGAATGGTGTCCTTCTGTATGATCGCAATTCCAAGCTTACGCTTCCGGGAATCAACAGTGTGCGCAATTTCGGTCTGATTGGTGTCTATATCCTTGAGCCGGCAGAGCCGCTGCCGCCATTGTCCAGAGAAGATTTGGAATTTGAGCAGTTACAGACCATTTACTTTTTCCGTCTGCGTGAAATTTTAGATTTGATTCTAAAAAAGAAACCGTTAGATGATTTCGTTCCATTTTTGGAGGATATCATCCGAAAGTATGGTTCCTTAAGTCACCGGGTAAACTTTAACCAGAATCACAGAAGCTCGGAAGATTTCCTGTACAAGCACGCCATCAGTACTGCAATTTTAGTTACCATGATGACCAGCCGTTTAGGCTATTCCCATGAAAAGCAGCTTATTATGGTTGCCTCTGCCCTGCTCTACGATATCGGCTATCGCTATGTTCCAAAGGTCATCTTAGAAAAGGGAGATCAACTGGAAAAAGGGGACAGAGACATTATCCAGCAGTCCTTGGAAAAAGGTCTTCATTTTCTTTCTGCATATCAGAATTCCTTTGACTTCATGCCACAGGTTTCTGCCTTATGTGCAGCATATATCTATTCCACGAATCCGAACAAGGCACTAACTCCGGATTCCAACATTCAGGCAATGATGGGAATTCTCCGCATAGCAGACAACTTTGACCAGCTTACTGCGATGAATCTTGGACATGAACCAAAATCAGAGCTTATGGCAATGGAATTCTTAAAGAAACATCCGGATGCATTTGAGCCTAAGCTGGTTTCCACATTGGCGGAATGTATTCATATTGCACCTCATGCTGCAAGCGTTGACCTTGCAAACGGAAATAAAGGAATCATTTTGGTTGAAAATCCTGTAGATTACTTACATCCGGTCATTCTCAACATCAACGATAACAAGCTCTATGATTTAAGCGACCCTTCTGTTTCGGCCGACTTCCAAATCGTTGATATTATGAAGACTATGGACAACCGGGTTCATATTTCTCCGGAGACCATAAAAAACTTTATCCCGGACAATCGTTTAAAGGAAATTACGAAGAAATTCAATCAGGATCTTACCATAGCAAATGTGCGAAAGAAATCTTCGCAGCAATCACTTGCGGATTCCTATCACTAGTCTTTTTACTTAGACAGATTAAATGGCGATGTTTAAAAAATCCCCCATCCATTGGATGGGGGAAAATTTTTGCAAATTATTATAACAAGGACTTGTAAAGCTCTGTGATTTCCTCTACGCTGGTCTCTCTTGGGTTACCCGGTCTGCAGGCATCATCATAAGCAGACTGTGCAAGGAACGGAATATCCTCTTCCTTTACGATTTCCTTTAAGTCAGCCGGAATTCCTACATCAGCAGATAATTTCTTAACTGCATCAATGGCTGCCTTTCTGTACTCCTCCTGACTCATATCGTCAACCCCTGCAACTCCCATTGCACGGGCAATTTCACGATACTTCTCTCCTGTAGCCGGAGCATTGTACTCCATAACTGTTGGAAGAATGATTGCGTTTGCAACACCATGCGGTGTATCATACAAAGCGCCGAGAGGATGTGCCATGGAATGAACGATTCCAAGACCTACGTTGGAGAATCCCATTCCTGCTACATACTGTCCCAAAGCCATATCTGTTCTTCCCTCCGGCTCGTTTGCAACTGCTGAGCGGAGTGAACGGGAAATAATCTCAATTGCCTTTAAGTGAAACATATCGGAAAGCTCCCATGCACCGGCTGTGATATAGCCTTCAATTGCATGAGTAAGAGCATCCATACCGGTTGCTGCGGTAAGTCCCTTCGGCATCGTTGACATCATCTCCGGATCAACAAATGCTACCACCGGAATGTCCTTAGGATCTACGCATACCATCTTACGATTTTTTGCAGCATCCGTAATAACGTAGTTGATAGTAACCTCTGCTGCTGTTCCTGCAGTTGTCGGAACTGCAAAAATAGGAACACACTTATTCTTTGTAGGTGCAACGCCCTCTAAGCTGATGACATCCTCAAATTCCGGATTGGTAATAATGATACCGATTGCCTTTGCTGTATCCATGGATGATCCGCCGCCGATTGCTACGATGTAATCAGCACCGGAATTCTTGAAGGCTGCAACACCGGTCTGAACATTCTCAACGGTTGGGTTTGGTTTAATATTGGAATAAAGCTCATAAGGAACTCCTGCTCCGTCAAGAACATCAAGAACCTTCTTTGTTACGCCAAACTTTACAAGGTCAGGATCGGAGCATACGAATGCTTTTTTAAATCCTCTTCCCTTTGTCTCGGTAGCAATCTCTGCAATTGCTCCTGCTCCATGATAAGATGTCTCATTAAGTACAAATCTGTTTGCCATGTAAAAACCTCCTAAAATAAGTAAAATGTAGTAAAAACCTTCCTACTCATTTTAGTCTAAATTTTCGAACTAGTAAACGGCTTTTTCAACGATAATTTGCGAAATTTTACTTTGTCTTCCTGCTTTCCTCCCAGATTCTTTTTACAATTGCAAGAAAATGCTCTCTGTTCTTTGCCGTCATCTTTGTTGCACTCCGAAGCAGACCTACCATTCTTTTCCAATCCATATGCGTCAAGTCATCCACCGATAAAATCCCGCTTTTGCGTAAGATTTCAAAAACTTCGTTGACCGCACCCGGTTTATCCTCAGCAGGGATCTCCTCAAGCCACTCATTGATTGCTCTTTCCATACCGCGGCTGAACTCATCACGTTCCTCACAAAGCACAAGCCCATCCGTCTTGACCTGCCAGGTAAACATGCCATGCTGCCGGATTCCGGTCTCATCACTTTTAACCACAAATGCATCAAAGGGAACCTTCATGATGGTACCGATAACAGCGCTTTCGGGTACATATGCCCGGATTCGTTCTTTTATAGATATGTATGCAGGATTCTTTGAAATATCCTGCCAAAATCCCGGTGCATCAAAGCAAAACACCTGTCTGATCTTTTTCTGAGCCTTAGGTTCACAAAAAACAGAGGAATATAGGGCTAAGTTCCCGCCTTTGGAATGCCCGCCGATTGTGCACCTGAGGAACGGTCTTTTCAAAAGCTTCTCTGCATATTTTACCGCATCCTCCTGAGCCGGCACCGGAAGCCGATAGCTCATATTAAAGTTTTCTTTCCAGGCAACAAAGGATTCGTCCGTTCCGCGAAAAGCAACATGGGCACAAAAGGGTGAAAAGAGAAAAGTTACCGCAGAAAACTGCTTTTCCTTTTCCATATCCGTATCGCGGATAAATCCATCCATGCGAAGCTTTGAAAAGCGCCTGCTTTCTCCCACCAGAAACAAAAGCTCTTCCTTTGGCTGAAGCTGTGTACCATTCTCTTTTTCTTTCATTTCTTTATATTTTTTTGCCACGGTAGATACAAGCGGTCTGTCCTTCCATTTTGAAAATTCCAGATTCTCTACCGTCCTTGCCCCCGGCATGGTATCCCGGTAATCAATGGAGGACAATTGTGTCAGAATCATGGCATCCACATCATTAAAGGCTGCAACCCCAAAAGAAAGATCCCCTCGAAGCTTCATATACGTAAGCATATCAATGGATGATGTCATCATTTTTCTCTCCTCCTTGCCACTTGTCTTACATGATTTAACCCGCGTTCGCGCTTTTTCTTTTTGATCAGCGCACCGAATCGGTTATAAAACCAGAAGGACTGCACCAGCGCATGGTTAAATATTCCAAGCTTGTCCTTTGTTGTTCCGTAAAAACGCTCTCCGCCGACGGTAGTCTTTTTTCCGCTTTTGATGTATCGAATCAGATCATTTTCCGTGCGAATCAGCCCATCAAAATCAGTATAAGCCTTTCCCACACATTCTATCTTGTGAGAATCACTTCCACCAAATACAGCTTTGTTATACTTTTGGGCAATCTCCATTGCCTTGTTGTTATCCTCGGTTTCCTCACAGGCATTAAAGCCCTCCAGAAAATCAAACCGTTTCGTAATGCCATGCTTTTTCTTATAGATTCCGGTAGAAAAAATGCTAAGGTAACGTTCCCCGCAGGGATGCGCCGGTCCTAAAATACCGCCGCAATGATGTACCACACGTATCAGAAGGGAAACCGGCATTCCCTTTATCTCCAGCACCTTAAGTTCCATTCCGGTGGGAAGAATGACAAGAAAATGCCCGGCATCCAAAGTATCATATTCCACTCCCCGAAGAACGACAAAATCCGTATACTTTTTCCCACGTATATGCTCCTTCCAGTACCGGTATCCATCGTAAGAGTCGTGATCGCTCACCAGCATCCCGTCAAAGCCCTTTGACTTTAAGATTGAAATATATTCTTCAATTGGGATTTTTGCATCCGGCGAGCCTTCCCTTGTATGGCAGTGCATATCAAATCTCATTCTTCGCACCTCCTTATCCTTGAACTATTATACCCCGTTTTTTCTAAAATCGGTTTATTAACGTGAAAAAAAGACAGCCAAGATGCTGTCTTTTTAGGAGAAGGTATTTTTACTATGGGGTATAGCAAAAACTATATAATGTATTGGGGGGTTTTTACAGTCCTTATAGTAGCATGGGATTTATGAAAAGTGTGCACAAAAATCTCAATTTTTTTCGACCTTTTTTTGTGATGTAAACGTTTCCATAGTCATTTTCAACAAATTCCGTCAAAAAATCTTTTACTTTTGCCACACCTTTTCCACCAGCTCCTTACAATACTCCAAAGTAAACTCCGCATCCTGCTTCAAAATCAGGTTTTCCTCCGCCAGCTCTGTGGTGTAATCCGAAAGATAATAGGTTGTATAGTTTTCCTTTTCTCCGATATGACATACAAGAGGTATCACATCATAAGAACGGATTTCCACACTTCCATCCTCCCCTCGTCCAAGGGTCACATCCGCCATTCCTCCCACCATACGATTGGCTGTCCCTGAGCCGGAACCCGCCGTCCCGTTGACAAAGTTTCCCAGGGAATAATACACCAGCATCTCGTTTCCGTTCTCATCACTTACCCATTCTACCGGCTCAATCACGTGGGGATGGGTTCCAATGACAAGATCTACTCCGTTTTCCAGAAACAGGTTCGTCCATTTTTTCTGCTGTGAATCGGTTTCCAGACGGTATTCTGTTCCCCAATGGGGGCAGACAATCACAAAATCTGCCAGTGCATCCGCCTTTTCAAGGTCTTCCTTTACCTTGCTCTCGGACAGATAGTTTACCAGATAGGGCATGTCTGACGGAGGATTGATTCCGTTTGTCCCATAGGTGTAATTTAATACGGCAATTGTAATACCATCCTTCTCATAGAGAAAGATATCATTTTCCCAATCCTCTTTGTTATCATAGATTCCCACACAGGAAATTTCCGGATAATTCTCCTCCCAGAAGGAAACACAGCGCAGGACTCCCTTACTTCCCTTATCCAGCGCATGGTTCGTCGCGCTTAAGATCACATCAAAGCCGGCTTCGGCCTCTGCATCTCCCACCTCATAGGGGGAGTTAAAGGAAGGATACCCGGTAAGTCCCAGCTCGGTTCCGCCAAGGATCGTCTCCTGATTGACCATGGCAAGATCCGCGGAAGCAATTTTTTCTCCCACCTGAGCAAACAGATGGGAAAAATCATAGCTTCCATCCTCCTGCAATCCACTCTCCATCACGCGCTCGTGCATGAGCATATCTCCCACCATGACAATCTCGATGGTTGTATCCTCTTCTTCCTCGATAGCTTCCGATGCTTCTGTGGCATCCTGCGCTTCTGTGGTATCCTGCGCTTCTGCAAAGCCCGGTTCCTCTGTGGACTCCGGTACTTCTGCAAAATCTCGTACCTCTGTTGTCTCCTCCAAAGCAGGGCTCTCTTCAACGACCACAGAGGTGGAAGCATCCGCTTCCACCTCCTTGTCACTTACTCCGCAGCCGCCGGCAAAAAGTACTGCTGCAGCGACTAAATAAGTCAAACTTTTCTTTTTCATAGATTACTCAATTCCCTCGAATATTTGTGCAATCGGGCTGTCACTATCCAAAAACAGTGTGGTATTCCCGTTTGTTACGGATTCCTCTAACGCATCTAACTGCAGGGTGTACAGATAGAAATCCGCCTTGTCCGGATCATTGTAGGCTTCTGCCAAAATTCTCATGTACTCTGCCTCACCTTCCGCAACAATTGCGTCTGCCTTTGCCTGGGCCTCAGAGAGCATAACGGCAACCTCAGCATCCGTGGTGTTCTTAATAATCTGGGCTGCAGACTGTCCCTGAGCAGCATATGCGGCTGCAATATTATTACGTTCCGTAATCATTCTGGTATATACTGCTTCCTTATTCTCATCCGGCAGGTCTAAGACCTTAATCTTGATATCCTTAATCCGGATTCCATACTGATCGCACTGATTGCCTACACAGTTTCTCAGGCGTTCCGAAATAATGATGACATCCACGTCTGTGTTGTTCTCATCCTCAACCATATCGTTGATTTCAATATCATCCAGCTCGGAATCCGTTGCATCAATTGCTACTGCCGTATCACGGCTTGCAATCAGCTCCTCCTGTGTCATAGAGGAAATCGTGGTCTTGATTGCATTATATACGATCACATCAATTCTTCCCTGGGCTGTGGTAGAGCTTGCGTTTAAAGAAGAAGTGTAAAGCTTTGCATCTGTTACTTCCCAAAGTACATAGGCATTTACAATCATGGTTTTCTTGTCACTGGTAATTGCCTCTGATTCCGGGAGATCATAGACCTGTGTTGCCTTCGTTACGCTGCTTACGGACTGAATAAACGGAAGCTTGAATCGCAGTCCTGCCGTATCGTTTGTAGCGATGATTTTTCCAAACTGCTTTACTACGGTGTATTCATTTTCCTGGGTCGTGTACATACATTCCGATCCAACAATGATTACTGCTAAAAGAATAAATATAATTGCAATGATTTTACCTTTTTTCATTCTGATATCCTCCTTCTACTGTTCCGCTGCTTTTTCCAGCTCAGTAATTGGATAATATTTCAATACCGATCCGTCTCCATCATCAATGACCACCTTAAGCTCCGGAAGGACTTCCTCCATGGTCTCAAAGAACATACGGCGCTTGGTAATGAGCGGATAGTTTTTGTACTCTTCATATTCGGCATTAAATCTTGCCACCTGTCCCTGTGCCTCGTTAATGCGGGCGGTCTTTGCAGCCTCTGCCTCCTGCAGGATTCTGTCTGCATCTGCTTCCGCTGCAGGAATCTGTTCATTCCGGTATGCGTTTGCCTCGTTGATTGCAGATTCCTTCCCCTGCTTTGCGGTTTCTACTGCGGTAAATGCTTCGATGACAGCGTCTGTCGGCGGCTCAACGTCCTGAATACTTGCGTCAATCAGGGTAATACCGATATCCTCTTCCTCAAGCTCTGCCATAATCATGCTCTTGACATTGCTCTGGATCTCGGCTTTTCCTGTGGTGATTGCAGTATCAACGGTATATGCGGATACTGTGGAACGGATGCTTGACATTGCAATGTTTTTCAAGATGGTATCCGGCTCGTCCGAATTGTATAAATACTTGATTGGATCGGTTACCTGATAAGAAATATAAAAATCACAATCGATAAAGTTATAATCGGAAGTAATCATGATGGACTCATGCTCAATACTGTAGGTATGTCCTGTGCTGTCCTCTCCGTATCCAATCTTGATACCCTTTACGGTTGTATCCACCCTTTTTGCATGCTGGATAAACGGAATCTTAAAATGAAGACCTTTTTCATCCACAAGGGTTGCCTTTCCAAATGTTGTAATTACTACGGATTCTGTTTCCTTTACCGTATAGAATGATGAACATACGGTAATGATTGCGAAAAGAATCAGAAAAACAAGCAAGAATGTTTTTCCCACCTTTCCGGCTTTTCCACTGTTTCTCATAAAATTGTCCTCCTTCGTATGACATACTTAAAATATAGCATGGTCTATTTTTGTAATATATCGAAAAAGGGGCGAAATAACAAGTGCTATTTCGCTCCCTTCATGTCCTTATATACTATGCCGCTATTAAAATTACAAGAGGGGCTGTAACAATGGTACAAAGTGTGGTAATTGTGATAATCTTTGTACACTCGCTTCCGTCCCCACCATATTCTTCCGCCATCATGCAGGTCATGCTTGCAACCGGCATACAGATTAAAATCTGAAATACCCCAATCACAATGGGATCAAAGGGTAACAGCTTTGAAAGAAATACAAACAAAATCGGAACAATCAGCATTTTTGCAGCTAAAAACACATAGTACTCCGCTTTTAAAAATGCGCTCTTTAAGTCCATTCTCGCAAGGGATGCTCCGATAATCAGCATGGATACCGTAATTGCGGTATTCCCCATATAATCCACATAGGTTGCAATCGGTGATGGCACGTTAAGCTGCAGCGCAAAAATCAGAATGGTAAAAACCGATGCGATCAGTCCCGGATTAAGAAGCTTTTTTATGCTAAGCTTTGTCTCCTTTTCTCCCATCTTGCTGGCAAGATGAATTCCATAGGTGTAGCAGAGCAGGTTAAAGGCCAGCATGTAAAAAACAACATATACGATATACTCGGTTCCGAAAATGACCTTTACAAGAGGAACTCCCATAAAGCCCACATTTGGGAAAAGCATGACCATCCGGTACATATAGCCCTTTCCTTTTTTATGTCCGCAGATCCATATATACAAAAATCCGATGAGGAAAAGACCTGCATACATGAAAAGCACCATGACTAAGTTCTGCCCAATCAGCCTTGCCGATGCGTGGTTTTCTTTTCCAAGGGCCCCGGATATCATCAGCATCGGGTTTAGTATCCAGACCATAAGGGAGGACAGCTTGGTGTAGGCATTGTCATCTATGAAATTTTTCTTATAAGCGATATATCCGGTCAGCATCAGTGCACACAGCACCAACAGCTGCTTAAAAAGAATAAAACTGTTCATTTTTTCGTACTCTCTTTCCTGTCTGATACTATATATCTTATAGGAAATTTATGCAATCAAAAAATCCCGTGCTTTTTACTTTTAAAAATTTAAAAAGTTAATTCCACCGTCCGCTTATGCGGTGGAATTAACTCC
>JBJENM010000099.1:0-42006 GCA_051880175.1 Agathobacter sp.
GCAGGTATTCGAATATAAGAAACATACCATTCTGGGATACTCTGCATTGGAGGAAGATTGGATTCCGGAAATTTCAAAAAAGATGGTATTATCTCATCACGAGAAACAGGATGGAACCGGTTTTCCAATGAGACAAAAAAATAAAGAAATCGAGTGTAAAATCATTCAGGCGGTAGATGCATTCGATTGTTACATTTCCGGCATGGAACATAAACGAACATTTGTTCGAGAAGCAATTGAGAGAATTGCAGATGAAGCCGGAAGCGGATATGAGCAAAAAATTGTCGAGCAGTTATTTTCCATGATTGCACGTTACCCGGTGGGAACAACAGTAAAGACAAATGAAGAAGAAAAGGGAGTAGTTATTTCCCAAACCAATGATCCGGAGAGTCCGATCATTATGATTATTCAGACAGACGACAAGAAGGATAAAGAAGATAAGAAGTATAATCTGATGTTAGAAAAAAATATTTCTATTCTTCAGGTTGTCTAGAATTATTTCCAGTAGAATAGAAGGAGATTGTATTGTGCATAAGTTCCTTAGAGCCATCGGTTTTTCTGATATAAGGAAAAAGGATCTTGAGATGATCTTGGATGATATCATAGAATGTCCCGATGTTTTAAAAGTAACGAAAGATTCTGAAGGAAATGAATTTGCAGAGCTAACATTTGAAGTAGCACAGAATATGGGGATAAAGGTGTGCGGTTCCTATGAAGAAGACGATCATTTTCATATGGACTACTACTATCCGTATCTGACTGGCAGTACCGTAACCAGCCAGGAACAGATTGAAGTACAAAAGCATGCGGAAAAGGAATCCTATGCCGGGGTATGTGATGAAGTAAGTTTAGGTGTTACTTTGATTTTTTATATTCAGAATGTGGCAGATTTGCTGGCCGAAAAAAGAATCCATGAAAGACTCATTATTCAGGGAGCAAAAATGGCTGCCTTATCTACGGAAGGAAAAATACTTTTTCCGGTAGAGAAGAAAAAGAAAGACGAACAGGAGCGGGAATATAAACAAACAGCCCGCAACCAATTAATTTCCCAGGCAAGAGAAGGTGATGAGGATGCGATTGAAAGTCTGACTTTGGAGGATATGGACACCTACTCTATGATTTCGAAACGGGTGCAGAATGAGGATATTCTCACAATTGTTACATCCTACTTTATGCCTTACGGAATAGAGAGTGATCAGTATAGTATCTTAGGGGAGATTATAGATTTATATACAAAAGAAAACCGAGTGACGGAAGAACTCATCTACTGTATGAAGGTGGAATGCAACGATATTATTTTTGATGTCTGTATTAACGCAAAAGATCTGTTGGGGCAGCCGGCAATCGGAAGACGTTTTAAAGGGAACATCTGGATGCAGGGAGAGTTATGTCTGTAGATGAACCATAAGAACGTTGACGGACATGTCAGAATAAGATATAATTAGAACCCGAATGAGACATCTGTTCTCATAGTTAAATGGATATAACAAGCGCCTCCTAAGCGCTAGTTGTGGGTTCGATTCCCGCTGGGAACATTCGAATAGGCACGAGACGTGCAAAAAAAGAGAAGCAGACATATGTAAGCTTGCTTACTAATATGGATGTTTCTCTTTTTTTATATGGCGACGCCTGCGATGAAGAAGACCGAAGGTCTTCGAATTCGTAGGTGTCGAGCACGGCTCAATATTTATAGGGCGCCAGCCCGCGACCGAAGGAAGCGAAGCTTCCGAGGTTGCGCATGGCTTGTAGCGTGGGTGGGGAACGTTTATGTAAGAACGTAAATATGTGGATACCTTTTTCAATTTTAGATTACTCAATCTTAAAATTAATTAGTTTGTTTCATCATCTTTCTTGAGACCTTAATGTACATTCCGATTCCAACCACCAGTGAGATTATATCTACAATCGGTTGTGCCCATACAAGACCAGTAACGCCAAGCACTGCATTCAATATAAATAGTGCCGGAATATAAATCAGACCCTGTCTGCTGATATTGATAATAAGGGAGGGCATTGCGGCCCCCATTGCCTGTAGCGCATTGGTCAGGACATAGAAAATACCAAATACCGGACCTGTAGAAAGCAGAATTCTTGCAAATTCTACCGCATAATCAAAAGCATTGGCATCTGTCAGGAACACCCCGACAATTTGATTGGTAAATGCGTAACAGAGAATCGTTAATGATACCCCGAGAATGGTTGCAAAGCAGAAAGCAAATTTCATGTATTTTTTGAATCGATCCCATGTTTTGGCTCCTACGCAGTAACCAAGAAGCGGTTGTACACCCTGGCCGATTCCCATGGATACCATTCCTGTAATCATAACAATCTTCATTGCAACTCCGATTCCTGCAACAGCCATATCTCCATACGCAGCCATCTGACTGTTCATGATAATCTGTGAAGCACTCATCAACAGAGAACCGAGTGCTGCCGGGATACCTATGGAAAGTACACTGCTTGCAACCTTTTCTTTTAAAGTAAAGTCTTTGATATTGATACTTAAAATGGATTTTCCGGTCAGATAATAATACAGATAATATATGGCTCCTACAGTTTCACCAAAAAGAGTTGCCAGTGCACATCCTACAATATCCCAGTGGAAAACCATGATGAGAACAGCATCCAAAAACATATTCAGGATGTTGCCGATCAGCTGCCCATTCATAGCTTTTGTTGCCTGTCCTTCTGCCCTTAATATGTTAGAAAAACAACTGGAGATTAATGCAAATGTTCCGGAGAAGCTTACAATGGTAAGGTATGTTTTGGTGTATTCCCAGGTATCTGCGCTGGCACCGATGAGTTTAAGTAATGGATTCATGAATAAAAGGAAGCCGATAGTGAGAAGAATTCCGATTGCGATACAGCTCCACATGCAAAAAGAACATACTTTTTTCGCATACTCTTTTTTCCCTTCTCCATAAGCCCTTGATATAACAGATGTTCCTCCGACTCCAAAAATGGTTCCGATGGACATGAATACCAGAAAAACGGGTGTAGCTAGGGATACAGCCGCAACTTGATAGGCATCATGTGTCTGACCAATAAAGAAAGTATCTGCCAGATTATAGATGAGCACCATTAGCATTGCTGCTACTGCAGGTAATGCATTTTGAATAACTGCCTTTGAAACAGGCATTTTGCTGTACTTGTCCAATGATTGTTCCATATTGTTCCTCCTTTATGTGTAGATAGCTACATTTATGGGCAAAAAATATTGTGAAAATGAATCGGTCTAGGATACTGCATTTTTATATGCTCTGTTTAAAAATGTGTAAAACAATTCCTTTTCTTCTTCTGAGAATCCGACAAGAAGTTTCTGTTCCATATGTACAGCATTCTGTTCTAATTCGCGGTATATGACTTCATTTCCCCAGATCAGCTTTACATTTTTCATGCGTCTGTCGGTATCATCAAAAGAAGTTTTCACCATTTTCTTTGCTTCCATGCTCTTAACAATTGTCACCGTGGTAGGATGTGAGACCTGAAGAAAATCTTCCAAATCCTTCTGCGTAGAAGTATTTCCTTCATTTCTCGCTAGAAATAAAATCACTCTTGCCTGTGTCAGTGTGAGATTATATTTCTTTATTTCCAAATTAGCATTGCGATCCATCTCTTCGCTTATTTTTTTCATAATAGGTCCAAAGTATTTTTCTTCCATATTCAAACACCTCTATCTGTAGATAGCTACATAATAGATTATGTTTTGTTGCTTGTCAAGATACTTAAATTCAGAAATCAGCTTATAGGATGCTTTTCAGTAGTATTGTTTCTTTTAGTTTTACATTATGTAGAAAATAAATATACAACGCATCGAATACAAAACAGATAATACCTGTTACAAGGATGAAGTTATTACCCTGAAGCGTTCCTAATATTGTAGGTGCCAATGTTCCAACACATTTACTCACCGCAATCAGCATAGTCTGTCCTTTTGAAGACTTCCTGCGATTTAGCATATAAAGATAGGCGACACTCATAGCAATATTCTGGAGATAAGCGGAATACTTTTCACCTTCAACATCCCCAAATTCCGCAATAAAAAGCATCTGAAGAACAAAACAACATACAAGTACGAGAATAGTCCAAGGAATAAACCATTTCTTTCCTTTTTCGCCTTCCATTTCCTCTTTGCCGTATTTTATAAATGTAACAACAATAAAGATATCCAAAAGAAACCATGCGGTGTTGGCGATAGCTTGCGCATTTATTGCGTGGCGAACAAATAAATCCGTATAAGCATAGATGCCTTCCCATGCGATATTTAATCCCAGAGCAAACAAAGGCATACAGTAGGTTTTTTGTTTGAAACCAGTTCGTATAGAATCCACATAAACGGCTGACCAACATATACCGCTGATAATAATGAGAATATTGTAAAGAATCTGCATAATAGTCCTCCTGTAAAACAAATTTTGTTGACAGATGTCAAACCTTACCATATTATACTATTTAGAACTTTGACATTTGTCAATGATATTGAACTAACTTATACATTCAGGAGGAATTGTCAATGTATCAGGGTACAAATCCCACAGCATTGCAATCGCAGCAATGGCTAATGGAAAGTCTGATTGCACTAATGGAAGAAAAACCTTTTTCCCAAATTACAATTTTAGATATTTGTAAACAAGCAGATCTTTCTCGTCAAACTTTTTACAATTTCTTTTCAACAAAAGAAGAAATTCTGCATTTATATTTACAACAGCAATGTAAAAAACAGTTTTACAAGTACAAGGAAAAATCGTCTATTTCCATCGAAGATATCGTAAAAGCATTTTCTGATGTACTGATATTAAATGAGCAATTACTAAATTCCATGCTTAAAAATGAATTAGATAGTATTATTGCAGACGAGGTTTCAGAGAGCGTGGCATTATTCGCCAATCATTTTGTCAATAAGTGTTCCTCTAATGATATTTTACCTTACAGCGAAGCTCTTTTGAGCGGTGCTTTAGCTCAACTCATCGTATTTTGGTTTAAGCAGGAAAATCCGATTTCTATTGAGGAAATTACAGAACTCCTAACGGACTTTTTTCGTGGGAAACTGTATGGATTAAATTGACATATCACCAAATTGCAGTTTGTCAGCGAAAGCCGCTTTCCTTGACTTAGAATTACAGGTAATGATATGTGTTTTCTGCATGGCTTGTAGCGTGAGTGCAGTATCGGATTTTATAAAAAGAAGATGTTCTTGAAATCTTCCGAGGATGTAGATAGTATAGAAGTGGAAAATGAGAATACCATCGGAGGAAGTAAGGAATGAATCAAACAACAATTAATCAGTCATTTTTTAAATATGTATTTCAAAATATTTTGGGAATGATTGGTATTTCTGTCTATATTCTTGCTGATACCTTCTTTATCTCTTTGGCAGAAGGAGCAAATGGTATAGCAGCACTAAATTTAGTGTTGCCGATTTACAGTCTCATTTTTGCTATCGGCGCTATGATTGGTGTGGGCTCTGCCATCAGGTTCAATATTGCCAGTGTGCGAAAGGAACAGACAGCGGATTTATATTTTTCCAATGCCATTTTATTTGCTATTCTAATTGGGGTTATTTTTATTTTACTGGGTATCTTTATTCCTGATAAAATTCTGGCGCTGCTTGGCGGAGATCGGAAAATTATTGTTGTCGGTAAGGATTATACTCGTATTTTCATGATGTTTACCCCATTTTTTATGCTGAACCATATTTTTAATGCGTTTGTTCGAAATGACGGTTCGCCGTCTCTTGCTATGGCAGCAACGTTGTTCAGTAGTTTGTTTAATATTGTATTTGATTATATTTTAATGTTTCCACTGAAACTTGGTATGGCAGGAGCAGCACTTGCAACTGCTTTTTCACCTATTATTGGAGTACTCATTTGCAGCCTGCATTTTTTGAATAAAAGAAATACCATCAAATTTAAATGGAAGCTTCCGTCTGTCGGGCGATTGATCCATTCCTGTCAGCTTGGCATTTCTGCTTTTATAGGAGAAATGGCTTCCGGTATCACAACATTGGTATTTAATTTTATAATCCTAAATATTTCAGGGAATATCGGTATTGCAGCTTATGGCATCGTTGCAAATATTGCATTGGTTGCAACTTCTGTTTTCAATGGTTTGTCGCAGGGTGCTCAACCTCTTTTTAGCAATTTTTATGGTATAGGAGAACGTACATCTATCAAGAAAATCCTAAAACTCTCCATTGTAACCGGTATGGTATTATCCATAGTTGCTATTTTGGTTACGCAGTTTTTTGCAGAACCGATTGTACAAATATTTAACAGCGAAAATAGTACAGAAATGGCTGAATACGCAACGATTGGTTTGAAGATTTACTTTTTAGGCTATCTGTTTGCGGGCTTTAATATAGTAGGAACAGGGTATTTAAGTGCAACTGAAAACGCAGGCTGGGCATTTCTTATTTCTATTCTACGAGGAATTGTTGCAATTATTACCTGTGCCGTTATTTTATCCAAACTATTTGACATGACCGGCATTTGGCTGGCTTTTCCGGTTGCGGAATGCTTAACAGCGATTATTATGATGATTGCAATTTTCAAAACAAAAAAGGGATAGTTGTATGAAAAGTATGTGACAAAATATTAGGAGGCCGGGGAGAAGGAAATACATGACAGGGAAAGATATCATAATAGAGAAGAAAGAAGTAATTTGCTCTGAAAGATTGATGATAAGGCCATATAGAACTACTGATCGAGATAGATTGGTGGAGATTTTGACAAACACTGAGATAGCCAAGACTTTTATGATTCCGGAGTATGAGACCAAAGCAGAATACTACGAATTGGCAGATAAATTGATAGCTTATAGCCAGATTGAGAACAAAACACACTTGGAATACGGAGTCTACCTTGGAGATATTCTTATTGGTACCGTGAATGATTGCGGATTTGATGATGAGACAATCGAGATTGGTTACTTAATTCATCCGGATTATCAAGGTAAGGGATATGCAACTGAAGTATTGAAGGTGATGATTTCCGAAGTAAGAGAAATGGGGTTCAAAAAGATAATCGCAGGCTTTTTTGAGGATAATATTGCCAGCAGGCGAGTAATGGAAAAAAGTGGGATGTATCTAACAGATAGAATAGAAGAACAGAAATATCGTGGCAAGATTCATAGGTGTCTGTATTTTGAGAAGGAACTAGGATAATTAGATGTGCGGAGAGGAAATTGTAGCAGTTAAGTATTTTTAGATAATAAGCTTAAAACTTTTTAGCAGGAACAATTGAACATATTGGAGAAGTGTACAATGGGAATTTTATTATTAATCATTTTGGGTATATTGTTTATCTGCGGTTGGAATGGAAGACAGATTTTTTATGGTGCAATGTTTGGCTTTCTGGATGGATTAGCATATTACTATTTTGTGGATGAAATACCGGAACGTGTACAGAACCCTGTTTTGAGTACGACAATCGTAATTATTGTCTCAGTATTGATTATGTTTATGGATACGCCTTGGTTTTTAAAGATGTTTTGCAGAAAACAAACAATGGCAGACATATCTGTGATAACAGAGTCTTGGAGAGATCCGGAAACTGTACGTGAAGTAACGGCAGAGCGTTTTAGATATTCCTATGTAGGAAATGGTATTGAATTTAGTAATAGAAAGTATCGTTATGATGCAAATCAGCCAAGAAGAACTCATAATGACCATAATGATGATTCCGAGGAGAGAATTAGGACAGTTTCAATTCACTACTGCAGTTTTTACCCGGAAATATTTGTTGTAGATGGTAAGCAGACACATACATATAAAGTGATTTTATTTTTTAAGTTTTTTATTTATGTAGCTATCCTTTGGATGTTATACTATGTTATGAAGTAAATAAAGATACTTTTTAAAACAAATTAGGTAATATGACGCAATATGGGTGGGAAAATATTCCGCCCATATTTTTTCCCGCCAAGTTCGAAAACATCGACATCCGTTTACATTCACGTTAAAATAATAAAAAGCCCTTTTCGGAACACAATTCCGAAATGTGATTAATTAAATAAAGGAGAAGAATGGTATGGTTTATCATGTTTCAAAATTGGGAAATTTACCTGCATCAGGCACAGAAAAAGATCCATTTCTGACGGTGCAGCAAGCGGCAGATATTATGAAAGCCGGAGATTGTGCGATTGTACACGAGGGCGTGTATCGAGAGTGGGTACGTCCGCAAAATGGGGGAATTTCAGAAGAGAAAAGAATTACATATATGGCTGCACCGGGGGAGCATGTGGAAATCACCGGAGCGGAGGTTATTACCGATTGGGTGCACATAGAAGATGCTGTTTATAAAACAGAAATTTCCAATGCTTTGTTTGGCAATTATAATCCTTACAACACAAGGAATTATGGGGATTGGTGGTGCGGTCCTTTTGACTATGAAGTGCATACAGGGGATGTCTATTTGGATGGAATATCCGCTTATGAAGCTGCATCAAAAGAAGATGTTTTCCATCCTGTTATGAGAAGGGAGTATGTATTCGACCCAAGCTGTAAGGGGGAGGCGCTTCCCCAGCCAAAACAGACACTTTATCAATGGTTTGCAGAAGTTAGTGATGAGACAACCACGATATATGTAAATTTTAATGATAAGAAACCTAAGTCCACAGATGTAAAAATAAACGTGCGTCCTTGTGTTTTTTATCCGGAAAAAGTGGGTCTGGATTATATTACAGTAAGAGGATTTGAATTGTCATGTGCAGCGACCTGGTATACTCCTCCTACCGCAGATCAGATAGGGCTGATTGGACCACATTGGGCAAAAAAGTGGATTATTGAGAATTGCGACATTCATGATTCTAAATGTTCTGCCGTTTCACTGGGAAAAGAAATATCAACGGGAGATAATTTTTGTACGAAATACGGTAGAAAGCCCGGCTATACTTATCAGATGGAAGCGGTTTTTAAGGCGAGAAATATTGGCTGGAGCAAGGAACGTATAGGGTCGCACATTATTAGAAATAATGTGATTCATGATTGTGGACAGAATGGTATTGTGGGACATATGGGCTGCGTGTTCTCAGAGGTGTACGGGAATGAGATTTACAACATCGCCCAGAAAGACGAGTGGTACGGTTACGAGATAGCGGCAATTAAGTTCCATGCGGCTATTGATGTTCAGATTCATGACAATTATATTCATAATTGTTCACGGGGAAGCTGGATGGACTGGCAGGCGCAGGGAACTCACATTTATCGCAATATCTACGAGAATAATCTGGAAGATATTATGGTGGAGGTTTCCCATGGTCCATATCTGATTGAAAATAATATTCTTTCGTCAAAAAAGGCACTGGAAAACGCTTCGCAGGGTGGTGCATTTGTTCATAACCTAATCATGGGTGGGATGGTCTGGTGGAACTCTCCTGACAGAGGAACACCTTACCATATTCCCCATTCCACCGAGGTGCTTGGGGTAGTTCCGGTCTATAAATGTGATGATCGATTCTTTCAGAATATTTTTATCAAACCGACAGATGCAGATGAAACCATACCAAATGGCACCGCCTGCTATAACGGATGCCCTACATCTCTGGAAGAGTATACAGAATTAGTGCGGCAGGCAGGGCATGGTGACCTGGAAATGTTTCATTTAGTAAAGCAGCCGGTATACATCAACAACAATGTCTACTTAAATGGTGCCGACGTCTTTGAAAAGGAACAGTATTTTTCAGAGAAAAATGGAGCAGAGGTCGAGCTTGTTCATAGAGGTAAGGAAGTTTACTTAAGGATTACAATGCCTGAAGGTTTTCTGGAGGGACTTCAAACAGAAATGATAGGTACACATAATCTCGAAATGACCAGACTTTCCGAAGAGGGATATGAGAATCCGGATGGAACACCATTTATGATTGACAGGGATCTGATTTTAGGTGTAATTGGAGAAAAACCAATTCCCGGGCCATTACAGTGCTTAAAGGAAGGCGAAAATCTGATAAAAATCTGGGGCTGATGCAGTTGATACACATGTATTTTCTTTCGTACTTTTTTACTATATTGAAAAAGTGTGCTATAATGTATCTATTGGAGTGATTTACGATTCGAAGTGGGGGAATACAATGGGGCATGTGAAAAAGATACTGTTGCTGACAAGCGCGTCAAATTTTGAAGCGCAAAAAAAGGTGATCCATGCTGTCGATAAAAAGTTGAAGGAAATAGGCGGTTATGCTTTATTTGTTTTTTCAAGCTATGGTCTGTACAGAGAAAAGAACGCCTATGATGATGGAGAAGCAGCAGTATACAGTTTGCTGAATGAGGAGTTTTTTGACGGGTGTATTATAGACGGCAATATTGCAAACAGAAGTATGTACAACAATTTTGTCAGGATACTCCGGGAAAAGGGGATTCCCTTTGTTACTTTGAATTGGGGATTAGAGGGAATTCCTTTCATTTTGCTGGACAGCTATGACGCAGGCTGCCGGCTGATGGAGCATCTGATTACGGTACATCATTGCTCGAAAATTAATATGGTGGCGTTGGATGACAAGGATGTAATTACCAAGCAGCTGATGAGGGCTTACCAAGACAGCTTATCCAAACATGGGATTCCTGTGGAGGAGAACAGAATCGTAGAAATGACGGTGTCCATTCAGCATGGCCGTGATCTTTTTCACATTTTCCGGGAGAGAGGAATCGATGATGCTGAGGCTGTCGTTTGTATTCATGATGTATATTGCATTGGGTTATGTCTGGAAATGGAAGCCCAGGGATACAGAATACCGGAGGATATGATTATCTGTTCTTTGAACCGGAGTGCCAATAGCTTTGTATTCCGGCCGGATATAGCAGGTGCTGACAGAATGGATGCGGCACTTGCAAGGAAAGCCTGCAAGGTATTGATTGATCTCATGGATGGAAGGGAAATTTCAAAAGAAAATTATTGCAAAGGCGAAATCTATTTTGGACAAAGCTGTGGCTGTGAAAATAAACAGGAGAAGCAGTTTGCAAATCAGTATCAGGATATTATTTTAGCAAAGATAGAAGCCGGTAACCAGATCAGTCAGATGATGCAGTACAATGATTCTCTGGAAGGGGTGAATTCTCTGGATGAGCTGGGGGATAACATCCGAAATATGTTGTGGGGAATCAGCTGTAAGGAATTTATTTTTTGCCTCAATCAGCGCACGGTAAAATACATTACAAGTGAGGAAGAGTATACGCAGTGTGAGGACGGCAGACCCTTTGACCGCAACATGATTGCAGTAATCGGTACTACGGAGCGCACCGGCGAATTGAAGGATTATGAATTTCCATTAAAGCAGCTTCTTCCGATGGAGGTAAAAGCGGGGGATATGCTTTTATTTCTTCCGATTCATCATAAAGAGCGCGTATATGGATATCTGACTTTTATCAACGAATACCTTCCTATCGATTTGTACAATTACCGTATTTGTCATGAAAGTATCGGCAGCAGTATGGAAAATCTGCATCGGCAGATGCTTTTGCGAAAAAGTATTGAAGAGCTGGACAAGCTCCATATGCAGGATGCATTGACTGAATTACCGAATCGTTATGCCTGGAAACGGTATCAGCAGCAGTATATCGGGAACAAGGAATACTGTGTTGTAATGTTGGATATGGATGGTTTGAAAAAAATAAATGATGGCTTTGGACATCTGGCAGGAAATAATGCAATCTGCATTACGGCAAATGCAATCAAGACTTCTGTGGACAAGGGCGATTTGGTAACGCGCTTCGGCGGAGACGAATTCCAGATTTTGTCCCTGAATACAGATGAAAAATACTGGGAGAATATGAGAGTTGTCCTGAATGAAAAATTAAAGGCGCATGCCGCCAGACAGAAGCTTCCCTTTGAACTGGGGGTAAGTCTTGGTTATTGTATCTGTAGCAGTAAGAAACCAATCTCCTTTGAGGAATGTTGCGAAATGGCAGACCAGCTTATGTACGAAGATAAAAAAGCAAGAAAGAAATGCCGCGAATCTTAAGGCAAGTGAAAGCATTGAAAATTTCCGTTTTCAATGCTTTCTTTTTTGTCCGAAAACCTGTATGTTATGGTGCCTGATTTTTCCAAAAGTTTACAAATGCTTTACGGGGAGGAGATATTTCAAAAAAAGAAAGTATAGTAAGCTAATGGTAAAGAAATCGAGATAGGACATAAAGTCATGGATATGGAAGATACCAGAATATACAACAATTTTGTCAAGGAATTGACGGAATGGACTAAAGAAGGGGCATTACCGGAAAGCGGAAGTCAGGATATTGCTTTTTATCTGAGGTTACAACAGCGCCGCCTGGAAAAACGGAACGTTCGTGTGGAGTATTCTTTTCAGAAAATAAAAGGTAAGAATAATAATAAATCCCTGGTTGGCTGGACGGCAAAGGATCAACGGCATACCTTAAAAATGGCAGCAACTGAGTTTTCCAGAGTAGTCAGATGCTACAGAGACCATAAATGCCTGTATAAAGAAAAAAGGGATACTCTTTTCTATCAGGTAATTACCTATCTAAATGATGGCTGCATGCAGGAGGAGGAGTTATATTGCTGCCCGAATTGTAGTGCAATCAGTTCAGTGAAATCTTTGCTGGAAGGCTGTCCTTACTGCCATACAAAATTCAAGATAACAGATTTTTTCCCTAAAGTTACGGATTTTTACTACAGCGATTACGAAGTAAACTATAGTATGCTCCGTGGTTCTAAAATGATGGGTCCATTGCTTGTAGCGCTGATGATACTTATTGGAATGCTGCGGGCACCGTCCTTCGGAGCGGCGGTCCAAACACTTTTATTTGGTTTGTTTATAATTCCTTTTTCCTCTTTCCTGGGCTATTTTGGTTTTGCGCTTTTGTCTCTTTTATTTTGTATACCATATGGCATAACCCGGATACCGAAGTATAGAGGCAGGGACCGCGCAAGATACAGGCTTACAGCCTTTTTTCGGGGATACAATCCGGATTTTTCTTATGACTATTTTATTTGCAAAATGGTATCCCTTCTAAAGACAATCGTATTTGCGGATGACAGAAGCAATCTGGCGGTATGTGAAGGAAACGTGGATGGGAACGCGTTTTGCGATGTTATTGATACGACCTATCAGGGAACCTTAACGTTAAACGACTGCCAAGTGGAAGGAAACTACTGCTATCTGGATATAAATCTGTATATGTCGGATCTTTATGACAGTGGAAGGGGTATCCATAAAAAGAATGAGATTTACCGGATGAAGGTCTGTAAGAATATTACGAAACCGGAGGATTACGGTTTTTCTATCCGAAAGATACAATGCGGCGGCTGCGGAGGAAGCTTTGATGCAACCAGAATCAAATGCTGCCCATATTGCGGAAGGGAGTATGATTTAAAAGAAGATGACTGGGTAGTGCTTGATCTGATAAAAAGATAAAGGAGAAAGAAAAATGAAAAAAGCCTATGTTATTGACACCAATGTTTTGATTCAATCGCCCTATGCTATTGAGTGCTTTGAAGAGAATGATCTGGTTATTCCGCTAGTTGTAGTAGAAGAGCTGGATGGCCTTAAAAAAGCGGAGGGTGAACGGGGGGCGAATGCAAGACAGGCGGTAAGGCTTCTGGAAAGCTACAGAAATGCAGGGAATTTACTCTCCGGGGTGCAGCTACCGAACGGGGGTATACTTCGCATAGAAAAAAATTATACGAATGTGGTTCTGCCGCCGGATCTGCCGGAGGATAAAGCAGATAACCGCATTCTTAAGGTTTGCAAAGGATTACAGGATGATGGCGATGGGAAAGAACAGATTGTTCTTGTGTCAAAGGATTTGGTGCTTCGGTTAAAGGCACAGATCCTTGGAATAAAAGCGGAGGACTTTACCACAGAGCAGATTTCGGAAAACGATGCGGGATATACCGGACGGTGTGAGGTTTTTATACCGGATGCATTGATTAAGGATTTTAAAAAGAAGGGAATCGATGCTAGTGTAGTATTCCGTACCAATGAAGAGGGAGAAATGCTTAAGGCTGAGCTCGTAGAAAATGAGTTTGTATTATTACGATCGGATCAGGCATTAACGAAAACTCTTTTTGGACGAGTGGAAAAGGGCAGGATCGTTCCGCTAAATTATAAGAAGAGCAGACCATACGGAATATCGCCAAGAAACGCAGGGCAGTATTTTATGCAGGAGGCTTTGATGACAGCTGCAGAAAAAGCCCCTTTAGTGATCATAAAAGGAATGGCGGGAACCGCAAAGACCTTTTATTCCTTGGCGGTGGGAATGGAGAAGGTATATGGAAATCCTACCGGGGAATACAGAAGAATCATTGTGTGCAGACCGAACTCACAGTTTGATGATGATATTGGTTTCCTTCCGGGAAGTGAGCAGGAGAAAATCGCACCGCTCATGCGGCCGGTCATTGACAATCTGGAACAGATTCTCGATTCTGACGAAAACGAACGCTACAAAAACGAAATGCAGCTTGCGGATAAGATAGATGAAATTTTTGAGCGGGGACTGATTCAAACGGAGGCACTGAATTTTATCCGGGGGCGCTCCATTGTAAAAACCTATCTGATTATAGATGAGGCACAGAATATGACACCAAGCCAGGTGAAGGGAATTATAACAAGAGCGGGAAAAGGAACAAAGATTATTTTGCTTGGTGATCCAAATCAGATTGATAAGCCATTTCTGGATGAAAAAACAAATGGTTTAAGCTATGCTGCAAAATGCATGAAAGGAAGTCCTTATTGTTTTCAAATCACATTATCCGCAGAAGAATGTGAGCGTTCTGCGCTGGCAATGGATGCGGTAAAAAGATTATAGGCGTAGAAAAATACCCTTTTTAAACTCTTTCAAAATCAGGTTTATTCTTGTGATACCTTTGGCATTATGTTAATATAAATTTGGATAGGGTTGGAAAAGGAGAGACGATCTATGCCAGAAAAGAAGAAGGATAAAGCTACACTACAAATTATTTTTTCATCCATTCTGCTTGCAGTTATTTTATTGGTGGAGCTGTATGCGATGATAAATGCACCGGGGCAGTTCATCGTAATCGGAATTGTGGGGATTTTATTTATTGTATGCCTGTATGTGCTGATCCAGGGGATTTTGCTCCGATTGGATATGAAAAAGCAGGAGGAAGAGGAGCGCTACAGTAATCTTATTAAGTCGGAAAAAGCATCCTATCTCATGCTGAAAAAGTATTTTGGAGAAATTGAAGAAAAGCTGAATCTGATTGAGCGTACTTCCAAGGTGCCCACGGAAGAAATTGTGGGAACGCAAAAAGGCATCGGAAAGGTCATTATTAACAGAAGCAGGGAGAATGCGGAGGCTATGCTGGCTTCTAATGATATCTTAGTCGACCGGTTTGATCATTTTGAAGAAAAAATCGAAGGAAATAACGATAAGATTATTGCTTCCTATAAGAGTATCGGAGAAGAAAACCTAAACCAGCTTCTGATGAAGCAGCAGGATATTATTTTAAGTCTGAAGGATATGGAGCTCCGGTTGAATACTGCAATCATGCAGAGCCAAAAGGTGGTTGCGGCTGCTCCCCAGATTATTACAGCGCCGATGCCGTCTGTTGTGCAGGAGCCTGCTACCCTGGTTCCGGAAGTACAGCCATCCTTTGAACCGGTTACAGAAGAACCAAAGGAGGAACTTTCTGTAGAAGAAGTTCAGGCAGAGGAAGAAATTAGTGATGATGAAATAAATGCACTTTTGGCAGACATATCGAATGATATTATAGCGTCTGCTGAGGAAGCGGAGCCGGAACCGGAAATTACACCGGAACCGGAGGCAGTTTCAGAACCGGAAGCGGAAGAGAAGCCACCGATGCCGGATTTGTCAGATCCAAACAAGATGATGAGCCCGGATGATATCGCGGCATTACTGGCAAACATGGGTGGAGATGATGCACCGGCAGAAGAACCAGAACCGATAGCAGAACCAGTGGCAGAACCAGAAGTAGATCCGGAGCCAGAGGCAGTTTTAGAACCGGTAGCAGAAGAGAAGCCACCGATGCCGGACCTGTCAGATCCAAACAAGATGATGAGCCCGGATGATATCGCAGCACTGCTGGCAAACATGGGGGTCGATGATATACCGGAAGAGGAACCTGCAGCTGAACCGGAACCGACCCCGGAAGAACCGGAGATTGATTTATCAGATCCCAATAAGAAGTTAAGTGCAGATGAAATTGCAGCACTTTTTGCATCTATGGGAAATTAAGCAAAAAGAAACCGCAAGAGTTATACACAGACAAAAGTGTATAGTTCTTGCGGTTTTGTTCGTTTAGCGATCAACCGGATTTGCTAAAATTTCAAGAAGAATCTTAACTGCTGTTTCCATGCCCTCTACAGAAATGTGTTCAAAAGGACCATGGAATCCATAACCTCCGGTTCCAAGATTCGGACAAGGTAGACCCATAAAGGAAAGTCTTGCCCCATCGGTACCACCTCTTACCGGACGGGAGATTGGTTCAAGTCCCACAGAAGAGATTGCCTTTTTGGCAAGCTCTACAATATACATCTGCTCTTCAATTACTGACAGCATATTTTCATAGGAATGTTGAATCGCTAAATTGACAGTTCCTTCCCCATACTTTTGATTCATTTCTACCTCGATGGTACGAAGGCGGTTCAATCTGGACTCAAAGATGTTTTTGTCGTGATCGCGGACAATGTAAAAAAGCTTTGCGGATGAAACATCACCGGACATATCCGTTAAATGGAAGAACCCCTGGCGGCCGCAGGTCGTAGCTGGAGTTTCGTCTGCCGGAAGGGACATTGCAATTTCGCATCCTACAAGAGCAGCATTTACCATGATATCTTTTGCTTCTCCCGGATGAACATTTACACCGGTAATGGAAAAAACAGCGCTTGCAGCATTGAAGTTCTCATATGCGATTTCACCTTCGTAGTCACCATCCACGGTATATGCGTAATCTGCTTTAAAGTAATCCAGATCAAAAAGATTGGCGCCGGCACCGACTTCCTCATCCGGAGTAAAGCCTACCCAAATGTCTCCGTGAGGAATTTTCCTTTCGATGATTTGCTCAATGGCAGTCATGATCTCTGCTACCCCTGCCTTGTCATCCGCACCAAGAAGTGTGGTTCCGTCCGTGGTAATAAGCGTGCGCCCCTTTAATGAGGTAAGGGATGGGAAATCCGATACCTTAAGGTAAGCTCCGCTTCCTTTCAGTAAAACATCTTTTCCGTCATAATCTGGGATGATCTGCGGTTTTACATTTTCACCGGAATAATCCGGTGCAGTATCCATATGGGCAATTAAGCCGATTGCCTTCTTGTTTTCCATTCCCGAAGTTGCAGGAAGGAATCCGTACACGTAGCAATGGTCTGTAAGAATCACTTTGCTAAGACCAAGCTCCTTTAATTCCTTTTCCAGCTTCTTTCCAAGAGCAAATTCACGGTCGCTACTTGGGATGTTTGAATTGTTTTCGTCAGAGGTGGTCCAATAGGATACATAATCTAATAAACGGTCTGAAACCTTCATAAAAAGTCTCCTTTCAAATAAAATGAAAAAAATGAAAAAAGTTGTTGCATTTTCAATACTTATACTATATAATAATTTTTGCGTCAAGGAAAGACACAAAAAAATACAGACGCACCACTAGCTCATTTGGTAGAGCACCTGACTCTTAATCAGGGTGTGCAGGGTTCGAGCCCCTGGTGGTGCACTAGATTTACAATTAATTGTATATAAATCTACAAAGGACTCTCGACGAAAGGTTAACTTCGTTGGGGGTTTTTTTTATATAAGTGTAAGAAAGATAATACAAATAACAAATAAAAAAGCAGCAATAGCAACAACAAAAAGGAAAGAATCACTGATCTCGATTTTTTTCCTGGGAGAAGATGGTTTCTTTGTTAAAATAATAGAATAACGAGGAGTGAAGTGCTTTTCCCCATTCTCATCTACAGATTCAATCCAATTCTGATCAATATTCTTTTTCAATTGCTGATCAGAAAGAGGTTTTGCATTTTTACGATTTTCATTTTCTTGTTTTAAAAGTTTCTCATATTCCTTTTCCCAAAATTCCATAACATTACACTCCATAAATGTATTACAAAATGAAAGCTGCAGCTTCCGGATCAGAAAACCGAGGCAATCAAATTGTAATACAATTATAGCGCAGTAATAGGAAAACGACAAACATAATCACATAGAAAATAAGAAGTTTGCTTTCTATCGGTTATTACTTGTGAGTTTTCTTTCCTTTTGATATAATAAACACGCATTATATATATTTATAGGGTATAAACTCTACTGGTGCACTCACAAAGTACCGATTTTGTAGCATTAGGCTATGGGGTTGGTGCTTTTATTTTTTGTCAAAAAAGAGTATCGAATTATATTCGATACTATAAAGCCATATAAGAGAGGAAAGAAGCGTGGAGTATTATTCACTCAATCAGTATCTGCAGGATACATTTGGCGAAAAGGTTTATAAGATTGCTTTGGATGGAGGTTTTACCTGCCCGAACCGTGACGGTAAAATCGGCGTGGGAGGATGCATTTTCTGTGCCGGGGATGGGTCCGGTGCTTTTGCCGGTTCAAGGGCACTTTCTGTTACGGAGCAGATAGAGAACGGAAAAGTCCTTGTAGAAAAAAAGATGGGGAAAGCTACAGGAAGGTCCCGCAAATATATTGCCTATTTTCAGAATTTTACCGGAACCTATGCCCCTGTAGAACGATTGCGGGAATTATATGAGGAAGCGCTGGCGCCGGATGAAATTGTGGCTCTTTCCATTGCTACGAGACCGGATTGTATTTCGGAAAAAATATTGGATTTGCTGGCAAAGTTAAATCAAAGAAAGCCGGTATGGATTGAGCTGGGGTTGCAGACGATTCATAAAGACACTGCAGAATATATTCGAAGAGGATATGATCTGCCTGTCTATGAAAGTGCCGTAAAACAATTAAAGGATCGGAATATTACGGTAATTACCCATATGATTCTTGGTCTTCCCAGGGAGACGAAGGAAATGATGGTGGAGACTGCACGCTATATCGGTGAGGCGGGTGCCGATGGAATTAAGCTTCAGCTTCTCCATGTGTTAAAGGGAACGGATCTTGCAAGAGACTATGAGAGGGGTTTATTTGAGGTTCTTTCCATGGAAGAATATGTGCAGATTGTGGTGGAGTGTCTGGCTGTGCTGCCGGAGCGCATGGTAATTCACAGACTGACCGGTGACGGGGATAAGAAGCAACTGATTGCGCCTCTGTGGAGTGCAGACAAAAAACGAGTCTTAAATCGTCTTACGAAGGAAATAAGAGAATATACAAGATAAGGCATATTTTGGGGAGAAAACTGAAAGTCTCGCTACAGTGGATTGTGTATTTTGTCGTAATCATATAGGATGAATTCATAGAAGGGGGGATTCCTATGGATAAAAAAAGAACGGGAGAACTGATCAAAAATGCCCGGATGCGAAAAAATTATACACAGACCGAGTTAGGGGATCTGGTGGGGGTGTCCAATAAGGCTGTATCACGATGGGAGAACGGGGAGAGCTTTCCGGATGTGGGGGTACTGGAAACACTGGCAAATTGTCTGGATTTAAAAATCGAAGATATTGTGCTGGGGCAAATTGCAGGAGAACAGAAAAGCGAAGCGGTGAGTGAAATTGTTCGGGCTGCAAAAATACAGGAAAGACAGCGGAACCGGGTATACCGAGAAAAAGGGAAGGATATCGGGCTCATTCTCTACCTTGCCTTTTTATGCTGTAACGGAGCCTTTGGAAATCATTTTATGTTTCTAAACAGAAGCTATTTGTTTTATATGGGTTCTCTGATCCTTTTGTTTGTAATCTTTCTTTTCAGAATTGCAAACAGAAAATGTAATGGCTGGGGCGAAGGAGGCAGGATGGTAAAGCTTGTTGGTTTTCTGCCGGTGATTTTATGTGCCTACATTGGCACACTTTATATTGTATCCATGATATTAGCATCACAGGGAAGAATTATTTTTGGAATGGCGCTAGAAAAACTCGGTCCATTTTTAAATAATCAGCTGATGCTTATCTGCTTTGTATGTCTGGCGATAACCATATTCCTTCTGTATCGGGAATACAAATATGAAGAGCAAACAGGAGTCCGCCTGTTTGTTGCAGTCGCTGCGATGCACCTGTGTTTACTATACAGCAACTTACTTTACCAGCTGGAATCCTTTGACTTTGTGTGCAGAATCTTTGCTACATATACCGGATACGTTGTGGGTGTAACCATTTTAACGTTTCTTGGTCTATATGTTTATAATCGTGTTCATTCTAATAAAAGAATTAACGCATAATGTCATTTTGAATCTGTTCTTCCTCAAAATGAATTCTGCTATTCGAATCAGAACGTTTAAAAAGCGTCGGTACTTAATGAGCAATGTATTGCGAATTTAGTACCGTTACGCTTTTTACAAGCGCAAGCGGGTTCTGATTCGAATATGCAGATTCATTTTTTGTAAAAACGAATGTAAAATCCCAATTCTTAATCAAATCTTAAACATTTCCCACCTTGGAACTTCATATTAAGTTCGTTACAATAAGATCATGATCACAAAGCGTAAGGGAATGCGCTTTTCCTTAAGGAGAATGAAAATGTACAAGATATTAGTATGTGATGATGAAAAGGATATTGTATCGGCACTTCGCATTTATTTGACAGCAGAGGGATATGAGGTTTTTGAAGCCTTTAATGGAAAGGAAGCCATCGAGGTGTTGCAGAAGCAGGAAATACATCTGGTTCTTATGGATATCATGATGCCTGTGCTGGATGGAATTTCAGCCATGGTAGAAATCCGAAAGAACAGCAATGTTCCGGTGATTCTTCTCACTGCAAAAAGTGAGGATATGGATAAGGTCTTAGGCCTCAACGTGGGGGCGGATGATTATATCACAAAGCCCTTTAATCCGGTAGAGCTTCAGGCAAGAGTAAAATCCCAGCTTCGCAGATATATGCTGCTAGGGGGCGGAAATGTCAAAAAGGATGTATTATCCATCGGTGGAATTGAATTAAACGATCGAACGAAGGAAGTAACTCTGGACGGAGAGGAAGTCTCTCTAACAAGAACGGAGTTTGATATTTTAAAGCTTCTGATGGAGCATCCCGGACAGGTTTTTTCCCCGAATCAGATCTATGAGCATGTATGGCAGGATAATCCTTATGGGACGGAAAATACAGTTGCCGTTCATATCCGACATCTAAGAGAAAAAATTGAGTATAATCCGGCAGAACCAAGATTCTTAAAAATGGTCTGGGGACGCGGATATAAGATGGAAGGAGACTAGAATGAAAAAACTGACTCATTTTTTGTGGACGAAAATAGTTGCCATGATCCTGTGCGTTTTCTGTACCTTCGGAGCAATCGGGATATTGTTTATCTTTACGCTTTCTGCAAATTTTAATGAAGGAGAGTTTTTAGATTCTTTGTATCAAAGTGCTGCGGATAACTATTCCGCAGCCATTGTAGATCACTACGAAAGAGAGCCGCAGAAGTATAAGGATCAGGCTCTGTCCATGTTTTCAGATACCAGCTTTGCATATGCAGTTGTGGAGAGCAATAAGCAGATTCTACCGGATTCAGATCCAAGGAACTGGGGAACATACCTGTACGGAACACCGGAAATCGCAAAGGATTACAAGTATCATTTTGTGAGTGCAAGATCGGATGCAAAAGGTCGCTATGAATACAATACCAGCTCGATTCTCTCCGGGATTGATGCGGGAGATTTTATCTATTATGAAGCGGCAGAAGCTATAGGAGTAGAAGAGGCGATCATCCAGGATGTTGTTTTTGTTAAGGATTCGGGGCTGTTCTATGTAGTAACCGATGAAATGTACCTGTTGGTTTATAACCTGGTCATGGAATACAGTGAAGTAGAAGAAGAGGGAAATTACTATTCTTTTTCCTGCTTTTATCGGGATGATTTTGGCAAACCGTATTATGTAGATAGTGAAAACCGGATTGTTCAAATTGAGCCAAATCCGATCAGCCGAATATATTTAAGCGGATGCGATCAGCAGCTTCAATTTGCCAATGAAGTGATGGAATTGTCTGAGGAAACCGAAAGCCTGCCCCAGGTATGGAATAATCGGGACATTCATGTGATAGAGACGCTGCCGGAGGAGGCAGAGGTTTATCCCCTTGAATACAATGAGATCCAAGGCTCAATTGTTTCTTACTACCTGATGGAGGATGAGGTGGGAGTCACGTATTATCATGTGCTTTCCTATGTACAGCCGGATGTGGTATGCAAGGGAGATTTATTCGATCAGGCAAGACAGATGAACAATATCATAAGCCTGATTACAAAATATGGTATCGCATTTGAAGTTGTTTTTGTAATACTTGCCATTGCTTCCTTTGCATTTTTAATGAATGCAGCGGGAAAAAGAAAAGGAGATCAGGAGATACACCTTCATTTTTGGGATCGCGTGCCCTTTGAAATCTATACGGTTTTTGTATTTGTTGTAGAAATTATTTTATTCCTGGGAGGATGCTTGTTCATCGACGAGGTGCAAAATGACTTTCTGCTCATCCACCTGATATTACTGCTCATACAGGGAGCAGCAGTTTTGGCCTGCATCGCAATTTTGTATTGTATGGGAATAGCAGTCCGGATAAAGTCAAAGAATTTTTGGAATTATACGGTAATTTATCAAATTATTCAGTGGTTTAAGAGAAGAATCAATCGGATTTTACTGAAATACCATGAGAATCCGTCTCTTTTGAAAAAGACGATACTTTTTCTTGGAGCATGGTTTATTCTGGAATTTATTTCCATGATTGTCTTTTATGGTTTTGGTGCAGTTTATACGGATGAACTGTTTTCTATAGTGGTCTGGCTGGTTTTAAGCTTCGGAATCAAGGCGGGAATTCTTATCGCAGTCATTTTGCAGCTGGATCAATTAAGACAGGGAGCAGAGCGCATTGCCAACGGGGATTTTGAGCATCCCATTGATACCTCGAGAATGATGTGGGAGATGAAAAAGCATGGTGACAATTTAAATGCGGTGGGAGACGGAATTTCTCTCGCTGTTGCAAAGCAGATGAAGAGTGAGCATTTTAAGACGGAGCTGATTACCAATGTCTCCCATGATATCAAGACTCCGCTGACCTCCATTATCAATTACGTGGATCTGTTGGAAAAGGAAGAAATCGATTCCGAGAAAGCGAAGGAATATATTGAGGTTTTAGACCGCCAGTCCAACCGGTTAAAGAAATTGATTGAGGATCTGATGGAAGCGTCAAAGGCCTCTACCGGAAATCTGGCTGTCAATCTGGAGAAACTGGAAGCGGATGTATTTCTTGTCCAGACCGTTGGAGAATTTGAGGAAAAGGTAAAGGCTGCAGGGCTTGATCTCATCATAAAAAAGCCGGAGGAGTCCATTACTGTACTAGCAGACAGCAGACATTTCTGGCGTGTCATCGATAATCTGATGAGCAATATCTGCAAATATGCACAGCCGGATACCAGAGTGTATATTGATTTGGAGAAGCGCAAAGAGAAGGTATACGTTACCTTTAAGAACACTTCAAAAACCCAGCTGAATATTTCCAGCGAGGAGCTGATGGAGCGATTTGTAAGAGGAGATGAATCCAGAAATACAGAAGGAAACGGACTCGGACTCAACATCGCAAGAAGCTTAATGGAGCTTATGAAGGGGGAACTTTCGCTAGTAGTAGATGGAGATCTGTTCAAGGTAATTTTGACGTTTAACAGTTAGTAAATTGTATGATTTTGCCGGTTGATTTTCTTTCAGTACCTAAAATTTTTGAAAAAAGCCGGATTTCAAGCGATTTTTAGGGTCGATTGTATAATTTCGTCAGATGATTTTTGAACTGTACCTAAGAAATTGCAAATATCTAGGTATGCAGCGAAATTCAGTCTGCAAAATGATACAATCAGATCGAAAAGGGCGCAATTTGAAGCTGTTTTTCAAGGAGTTTAGGTATACGATGATGATTACACCGCAAATTTAGCCAAACTCTATAAATCTAGAATAGCATTCTCCCATTTCGGAATTGTGTTCCCGAGAATGAATTTTGCTATTTGAATCAGAACGTTTAAAAAGCGTCGGCACTTAATGAGCAATTTATTGCGAATTTAGTACCGCTACGCTTTTTACAAACGAGAGTGGGTTCTGATTCAAATACGCAAATTCATTCAGACACACAATTCCGAAATGGGATTAAAGAAAAGGTTCATCGGGAAGTGATCAGCTTGCAGATCGGATTTCCCATAGATGAAAATTTTTCTTCATACTCGGTCATAATGTTTCCTTCGTTTAGTACCGGATCATTGTGAAGATCTCTGGTGGAGGCATCCAGCTTCCAGAGAGGAGATTCTTCAATCTCCTGCAGAGAGAAGGTAAACAGATCCTGATTATCCGTCTTAAATTCTATGTGTCCGTCCTTTTTTAGGAACTGATCATATCTTGCTAAAAATTCACGTGAAGTTAATCTTCGTTTTGCATGGCGATCCTTTGGCCAGGGATCGGAAAAATTCAGGTAAATCCGGGACACCTCATCCTTATCGAAGATCTCAGGAAGGGTTGCTGCATCAATACAAAGAAAATGTATATTGGGCAGAGGCTGCTCTTCCATTTTTTGTACGGCCCGAAGAAGGACACTGGTATAACGCTCGATGCCGATATAGTTGATATCCGGATGAAGTGCGGCAAGCTGCATGAGGAACTTTCCCTTTCCCATTCCAACCTCGATATGAATCGGATTTTCATTTCCCAAAAAGCTATGCCATTTTCCCTTCAATTCGGTTGGATTCTGTATACAGTAAGGGCTGTTCGATACCACTTCCTCTGCACCCGGAATGTTTCGAAGTCTCATATTCCGTTCTCCTTTAATCTACAGCAACACGGCCTTCTTTTTGACCATTATTCATGTAGTGCTTAACGTAAGCAAGATTGTTATTTTCGCCGAAGGCAGCCACAAGATCCGAATTGTGTGCAATATAAGAAGAAACATTAAAGTTTGCACAAGCCTGTCGGCCTTCCTTGATACCACAGTTTACAAAGTGTTTGATAAGTGCGCTCTCATCGTAACCGTAAGCAGCAACCAAATCCGGATTGTGAGCGGCATAGTATCCCGGATTGTAAACTGCAGAATAATCGACATTTTTATAGGTTGTAAGTCCACCCAGCATATTATCCTCAAAGCCGGTACCGACGCGTCCCTCTCTGATTCCGGAGGTCATGTAATGGGTATAGTATGATTTCCAATCGGTTTTATAGGCTTTCCGAAGATCCGGATAGGCATTCCGATAAGAAACCGGGTTAAACAGCGGACTTCCGCATCTTCCCTGAGGCATTCCGGTATTTATAAAATGCTGAAGCATAGCAGAGATATTATTTCCGCAGGCGGCAGCAACATCCGGATATAGGGTGGAATAATAAATGGGATCAAAGACGCTGGAATAATCTTTTCCGTAAATGGTTCCGTTGTCAAACCAGTAATCTAAATCAAGGTAGGTAGAGGAAGCACCATAGGATGCACCGGAGGCTTTGCTGGTAAACTGCCAGAAATCATATAAGCCATTGTAATCGCTCGCTTCCGTATAATGTGCAAGCCAGACACGGTTACCTGCTCCGGTAATTGACGCAGGATTTAAATATTTGGTCAGCATGGTTTTGTTGGCATATACCATTGGAGTGTATCCGGCAGAGCGGACTCTGTCACAGAAGGAATTTACTACTGCAGTTCCGCTTTCCTTTGAAAGACCCGCAGCCCGGAGGCGTCCCGGGGCATTGGTTGCAGGATCATTGCGGAACTCATAGTCCATTACAATAGGAAGCGTGATATTGTAATTATAAATTCGGGAAATTAAAAAATCCGCTTCCTCCACAGCTTCAGCAGCGGTGATTGCCTGGGAAAAAATATATACGCCGACACGGATGCCATTGTTTAAAGCTCCGGTAATATTCTCCACATATCTGGTATCTTCCGTGATAACTCCTGTTTTGGAATTTCTTGTTCCCACCCGAATCAGGGCAAATTCTATTCCGGAAGCCTTCATCTGAGCCCAGTTGATTTTTCCCTGAAACTGGGATACATCACATCCAAGATGCAGGGTGTATGCTCCTGATGGTGCAGCATTTACCTGTTCTGCATTCGAGCACGCGATTCCGGTAATCAGAAACGCAAAAATGAGCATAACAGAAAGGAAGCGCTTGACATGATTTTCGTTCATTGGTTTTTTCTTCATAAAAGTTCTCCTTAAGTAGTATTTTGATAAAAGTGAAATTACTTATTATTATGAATGAAAATCAAAAAAAGTAAAGTACTTTTGCCCTATCTTGCGAAGAGCGGCAATTTTTGATATATATATAAATAGCTTGTATATGGATAGAAAAAACAGGAGTAAAAAAATGAAGATACGTCAGTTGACAACAGCGCTAACCGCCTGTTTTCTGGGATTATCGGCTTGTTTTATTTCGACACCGACACCGGTAAGAGCAGAAGCATATTGGCCGTCCATGCCGAATATCGAAGCGGAAAGTGCCATTGTAATGGAAATAAATACCGGTACTGTGTTATACGAAAAGAACAGTATGGATACACATTATCCGGCCAGTATAACCAAAATCCTAACAACGCTTCTTGCAATCGAAAACAGCAGTCTGGATGAAACCGTCGTCTTTTCCTATGATGCGGTATTTGGTGGAAATGAAGGAGACACCTCCCACATTGCCAGAGACTGGAAGGAAGAGCTTACCATGGAGCAGGTTCTTTACGCTGTCATGCTGGAGTCTGCAAACGAATGTGCCTACGCAGCGGCGGAGCATGTGGGAGAGTCCAAAGGCGGGGATTATCAGACCTTTATTGACATGATGAATGAGCGGGTCAGAGAGCTTGGCTGTGTGAATACCCAGTTTAAAAACTGCAATGGGCTTCCGGACCCGGAGCATTATACCTGTGCCTATGATATGGCGTTAATCGGAGCAGAATGTTATAAAAATGAAACCTTCCGCACGATTGCAGGTGCAACCTCTTACACGATTCCGGTAACCAATAAGCATGACGAACCCTATTACTGCCACAATCACCACAAAATGATTTATCCGTGGCGGGGGGATGATGATTACCTTTACGATTATTGCACCGGCGGAAAAACAGGATATACGGATGCTGCAAGGAATACATTAGTTACTTTTGCGGAAAAGGACGGGATGTCTTTGGTCTGCGTTGTGATGTATGCAAGGACGCCCATCCAATATACCACCACAAGAACGTTATTTGATTATTGTTTTGACAATTTCCAGGTACTGAATATTGCAGAGAATGAGGCCAGTATTTCGGATGACGGATTAAAAAATGCAGGAGTTTTAAATGGTAACCCGGCGTTTATTTCCTTAGATAAGGATGCCTATATCATCTTACCAAAGACGGTAGAGTTTTCCGATGCCACCTTTACGCTTCAGACGAATGTGGAGGATACCATCGCAAGATTGGTTTATAATTACGCAGGAAAAGAAGTGGGACAGGCGGATATCGTTACTGCAAATGTAACGGCGGAGGCAACTCCTTTTGAGCGGGAAAAAGTTGTGGAACCGGAAAAGAAGGTTGTGCAGATTAAACCGATTATGATTTTTGCTGCGATTTTTATTATAGTGGCAATAGTTGCCAGCATTTATTTCGGGAAACGATTGTTTGATAATTTTTATGTAATACGACATAAGCTTCTGGCGAAAAAAGAACAAAAAGACCGCTTTAGGGAAATTAAGAAAAGAAAAATGAGAAGAAAGAGAAGACGGAATCGATTATTCTGATAAGAAAGAACCTAAAACGACAAAAAGGACATATAAAACGACAAAAACAAGAAAAACCGACAAAATCATTGGAATTGATTTTGTCGGTTTTTCTGTTTTCGACATACGATTTCAAAGACTAAATTGTCAGACTATTTAATAAAATAAGCAGCTGGTTCTTGTTTTTGGTATAAATGATAAGGCCATTTGAGGTTTCGACTATGGTAAGAAACTTTCCTTTAAAGGTCTCTGACTTTTCTAAAGTATAAATCAGATAGGAGCGCATAGGCGGGTCTGCGGATAGAAAGACCGTCTCATAATTTTCCATGGGATCTACCGACACATGTGCCTGTTCAAACAAACGGGAAATTTCTTTTTCCTGATCTAACTGCAGGGCCGTCTTATTTACAATGAAATAACCCTTTTCATCCTTCGGCATGTCCAGTGCCTTGATGGCACGCTGTACCTGCTTGGTCAATGCATCGGAGGCCGGATAGAGAGATTCAAAATAGCTCATGAAGTCAGAGGCATTACGAAAATGGGAATTTGTTCCGTTTTGTAAGACTTCTGTCATGAGAATTCGTTTAATCACACCTTCACAGGTTTCCCTGGATGGATTTTTTCGAATGGTAGTTGATTGATCCATATTTCCTCCAAAAGACAAAAAAATATGTCCATAAAAGCATTATAAGACATATCGTGTTGCTTTTCAACGACAAAATGACAATATTGACAAAATACAAATCGGAAGTAAAATAGAAATAAATACCACTATTGATTTTACGGAGCGGAAAAAATGGCACAAAAAGATATTTTGGAAAAGGTCATAAATGAGATTGAAAAGCATGGCGGAATCGTAAAGAAAGAGCAGCTATCGGCACTGGGAATCGATTACCGCAGAATTCTTTCACTTGTGGAATCCGGACAGCTTATTCGAATTAAGAACGGCTACTATACCGACCGCATGGACCGGTTTACGGAGGAGGAGCTGATTGCAAAGCTTTTTCCGGATGCAAAGCTGTGTATGGAAAGTGCGCTATATGCTTATGGGTATATTAAGGAGAAGCCCTTCGGATGGAGACTGGCGGTAGATAAAAATACGTCGAAATCCCGGTTTACCATGGATTATCCAAAGGTCATCCCCTATTATACGGAACCGGATGCCCTTGAGATAGGAGCAACTAAAATCATCATTGATGGAAATGAATTCGGAATTTATGAGAAGGAGCGTATGATTTGTGACTGCCTGAAATATGAAAGCAAGATGGAGCGGGAGATCTTTCAGGCTGCAATTCAAGCTTACATTAAGGATGAGGAAAAGGATATTTCGCTTTTACTTGAGTATGCAAGGGAACGGAAAGTAGTTGGAAAAGTGCAGAGCCTGATAGGAGTATGGTTATAATGAAGGTTGGGGTAAATACTGCGACAAAGCTCAAGGAAAAAAGCATAGAGCTTTCTATTCCGTTTTCGAATCTTCTGTGGGGCTTTGTGCTGGAAGACCTACTGAATCGTATCGCAAAGTCTTCCTACAAAGAGCATATCCTGCTTGCAGATCAAGGACTTATCGGAGTAGAAAATTATAAGCAACCGGCAGAGGGGCGGCTTACTTTCTATTATAAAGAAAGCGAAAAGAAAATTGCCCCAGAAAAGCAGGTTCCGGGACAGATACTTGCGACGCCCCTTCTTGAGGCCTTTTGCCGGGAAGTATTGGAAGGAACGGAGGAGGTCCTGTGGAGATATTCCTATCAAATGCAGGAGGGGTACGCAGACCTGACATTATCCGCATGGTATCACGAGATGAGCGTGCCGCTTCAGATGCGGCTGGTTCCTGTAAAAGGGAATTCCTATCGAACAAAGGAGATTACTTTTTCACGCTTTATGGACCACAAATCGGTTTCCCTTCTTCTTTTTGCACCGGGAAACCAGCTGGGGGAATGCTTTTTTGAAATCATAAAGAAGCTGGAACTGATTTTGGATATGTCTGCCTACGATACGGTAAATGAAATCTTAAAAACCGAGTCCGTGAGCGGCCGCCATATCCTAGAGGAATTACATCGGCTTTGTGAAAAAGAGCCGAAGGTTCGTCGACTCAAGCGTATGGAGCAGTTGGAAAGCTACTTAAATTATAAATATATGGAGAACCGCTGGGAGAAATATAGAAAAGCCCATCACAGAACGGACTCCTGGCAGGAGGTATTAACCCGCCTGATTAGTTTTGGAAAACCCATCTGGGCGGCACTCTGTGAGGATGAGATTTTCTTTGATGACTGGATGCCGGAGCTGGGAAGATATCTGGGTTAAGGGAAAATGAAGGTAGAAGATAGATGGAACTGTTGGATGAGAAATTAAAAACCTATGCAAAATCGAATATTTATCCCTTTCATATGCCGGGACATAAGAGATGCCCGGTGGACGAAATAAACCCATATGCCATAGACATCACGGAAATAGACGGATTTGATAACCTGCATCATGCCACGGAAATTTTAAAAGAGGCACAAAAGCGGGCAGCCAATTTATATCAGGCGAAGCAAAGCTATTATCTGGTAAACGGAAGTACCTGCGGACTTTTGGCCGCAATAAGTGCCAGTTGTCCGAAAAGATCCCGGATACTGGTGGCAAGAAACTGCCACAAGGCCGTATATCATGCCATCGATCTGCAGGAATTGCAGGCAGATTATCTATATCCAAATTTTACGAACTGTGGTATCTGCGGTCAGATTACCCCCGGGATGGTGGAAGAGGCCATCACAAAAGAGGCAGAGCAGAAAACCGGATGCCACTATCAAGCAGTCGTGATTACTTCCCCCACCTATGACGGTGTTGTTTCGGATATCGCAGGGATAGCAGCAGTTGCCCACCGCTATGGAATTCTGCTTATTGTGGACGAAGCCCACGGAGCGCATTTCGGGCTGTCCAAATATTTTCCGAAAAGCGCGGTGACGGAAGGTGCAGATCTTGTGATTCAAAGCCTGCATAAGACCCTGCCGTCCTATACACAAACTGCACTTCTCCATGTTTGCAGCGAAAGGGTCTCCCTTCGCGAGATAGAAAGGCAGTTAGACATTTTTGAGACAAGCTCTCCTTCCTATGTACTGATGGCGGGAATGGAGCGCTGTATCCACCTGCTTTCCACGGAAAAGGAAGCTCTTTTTGAAAGCTATTGGGAAAAATTGGAAGACTTTTATGACCGGGCAAAGACCTTAAAGAAGCTTCAGGTAATAGACGGGGAATGCTTTACCAAGGAGGAAGCCTTTGCTTTTGACCCATCGAAGCTGCTTATCGTTACAAAAAGCCTGTCCGGAAAGGAGCTCTATGACTGCCTTTTACATAAGTATGGTCTTCAGATGGAAATGGTATCCAGAGACTATGTCCTTGGAATGACAAGCATTATGGATACGGAGGAGGGCTTTGAGCGGTTATGGAAGGCGCTTCATGAGATAGACACCAAGCTGGAAGCAGATGCCTCCGCCGAAAAAGAGCAGTCCTATATACCCTATGGCAATCTCTATGAGCCGGCGGAGAGGGTAATGACCATTGCAAAAGCCCAGGAGCAGAAGAAGGAGCAGACACCGCTTTCACAGGCATCCGGATGCGTAAGCGGAGATTACGTGTATCTGTATCCGCCGGGAATCCCTCTTGTTGCACCGGGAGAGCGGATTACAGATAAAATACTGTCCGATATCGAAAGCTGCAGAAATCTTGGGCTGGAGGTTCTTGGGGTTGCAGACGGAAAAATGTGTACCCTTGTATTTTAAGAGCATTTCATATTATAATAGGAAGGCAGAATTTGAGGAATTTTTAAATGGGAAAAATCTTTTGTTTGATGGGAAAGAGCTCTACCGGAAAAGATTCCATTTATCATGAGCTTTTTTCAAGCAATAAACTGAATATAAAAAAGGTGATTCCATACACCACAAGACCCATACGAGAAGGAGAAGCAGACGGAAGAGAATACTTTTTCTGTTCAAAGGAGACCGCAGAGCAACTGGAACAGGAGAAAAAGATCATCGAGCTTCGGGTGTATCATACCGTTTACGGAGACTGGAAGTATTTTACGGCAGATGATGGACAGATCAATCTATCCGAGAATAACTATCTTCTGATCGGAACCCTGGAAGCATATCTGAAAATCCGCGACTATTTCGGGGAGGACGCAGTCGTTCCGATTTATGTTGAGGTGGAGGATGGAGAGCGTCTGATCCGGGCCATTGAGCGGGAGCGCACACAGAGTGTGCCGAAGTATGAAGAGATGTGCAGACGGTTTTTGGCAGACGCAGCAGATTTTTCCGAAGAAAATCTACAAAAGGCAGGAATCGAAAAGCGCTTTGTGAATGAACATCTGGATAAAACCATAGAAGAAATTACAGAATTTATTGAGCAGAGGATCTAAACGAGGAAAGGAGGATGTCAAATGGCAATCAAGGTAAATGATGTAAATGCAGTAACATCCCTGCCGGATACGGCAAAGTCGGTTGCCACAGATGGCTCCTTTAAGTTTACGCTGGCGAGTGCAATTACCGATGCAGAGCTGCAGGCGAAGGTGGATGCTCTCTTAAATGACATCACGGCACAGGGAAACCGTATCGCACAGCATATGGATATCCGGGACATGAAGGCATACCGCGGCATGATCAAGGACTTTTTGAATGAAGTGGTATACCGCTCCCATAAATTTTCCAGAGAAAATTTCCTGGATCGAAAAGGACGTCACAGAGTCTATGGCATTATTCGACTCATTGACAGCAATCTGGATGAGCTTGCAACAGAGCTTGTAAAGGATGAGAAGGACCACATTGATATATTGGCACGAATCGGAGAGATCCGGGGACTGCTGTTGGACATTATTACGTAGAAGGAAGGACAAAAATGCAACCAGTATTTGATGTAAAAGTGGAAGAAGCAATTAAGATCATATGGACCGATATGGATCTGGAAAAAAGCAGACAGGCATTTGAGACACTAAAGGCGGCAGCGGATGCGGGAGACGGCGACGCATGTTATTTTACTGCCCGCTGTTATGCGGGTCGGTATTTTGTTAATCCGGCGTTTATGTTTGAAGAAAGTGACGATATAGCAGAGGAATATTTAAATAAAAGCATTGAATCGGGAAGTGCGGTAGGAATGTTTGGCGGACGCCGTTTCGGCGGTTTCAAGCCAAGGGCAGGAAGCTTTGTACAGCCGCCGTTTCACTCCGATAAAGAAATCTGGGATGCGGTGGCGAATCTGGCAGCGCAGGGGCAGGTTTTCTGTAAGCTTCTGATTGCAAATGCGTACTACTATGGAGATCCGATCGATTTCTGGGGAATCGATCTGAATGCGATGAATGCAGACCAATATGAGGCAATGCGCCGGGATTGGTGTATGAAGGCGTGTCAGGTGTATGAGGAATGCATTCAGGATGGCATGATGATGGGCCTTGGAAATTACGTGGACATTGTTTCCTCCGGAGATTATGGAATACCGAAGGATGAGGTCAAGAAGACGCAGCTCTTCTGCTATGGGGCGGAGAAGGGGCTGCCGGATTTTGAGGTCCGGTATGGCAAGATATGTGAGAAGACCGATCCGCAGCGGGCGTTAATGTATTATGAGCGCGCTATTAATCATCATTATAATGGCGGCTATTACAATAAGGGTAGGATGTATACCTACAAGGGCTGTATGCCGATGGATCTCAACAAAGCAGTTGCTTGTTTTGAGAAGTGTTTTGACGATCCGAATTATGATGTCGGATGTCATAATATGCTGGGGGAAATATATTTCCGCGGAGGCAACGGCATTCAGCCGGACTATGCAAAGGCATTCCAACTGTTGCTTTTTGCCCATGAGCACGAAAACGATTATTTTTCCGATCTTCTGGGCACATGCTATCTGATGGGGTTGGGAACTGCGCCGGATTATATAAAAGCAAAGCAGTTATTTGAAATATATCCGGGTGAGGAACTTTCGGCCATCGGACTTGGGGATATTTACGCATTTGGTCTCGGCGTTCCGGAGGATATTGCAAAAGGAATGGAGTTTTGGAACAAGTTTCCGGGTAATCCCCGTGTAATTCAGAACAAACAGAACTTTAAGAAAAAATTGTTTGGGTGGAAACGGATTAACTGATTAAAAAGGCGGGTCATCCCGATTGCGGATTGACGGGAAGGAGCGGAATATGGCAGGATTTAAAGACATTATAGGTCATGAGCAGATAATTGAACATTTAAAAAATGCCATTACCATGGATAAGGTTTCCCATGCCTACATTCTAAACGGACCGAAGGAATCCGGGAAAAAGATGCTGGCGGAGGCTTTTGCCATGGCACTCCAATGTGAAAAGGGCGGTGCAGAACCCTGTTTGGAATGCCGCTCGTGCCATCAGGCCGTAGATCATAATCAACCGGACATTATTTACGTGACCCATGAAAAGCCAAATACCATTTCGGTAGATGATGTCCGCACGCAGCTCAATAATGATATTGCAATTAAGCCCTACAGCAGCAAATACAAAATATATATTATTGATGAGGCGGAGAAAATGAACCCCCAGGCCCAGAATGCACTTCTTAAGACCATCGAGGAGCCGCCTTCCTATGGAATTATTCTGCTCCTTACCACGAATGCGGACGCCTTTTTACAGACGATTCGCTCCAGATGCATTATTTTAGACATCAAAGCGGTAAAAAATGAGGTAATCCGGCAGTATTTAATGAAAAATTATCAAATTCCGGATTATCAGGCAGATGTATGTACGGCATTTGCCCAGGGAAATGTGGGAAAAGCAATACAGCTTGCTTCCTCCGATGATTTTAATGAGCTAAAGGCCTCTGCCCTTCAGCTGGTAAAGCGGCTGGATGATATTGACACCTATGAGCTTGGGGGCGCCATCAAGCAGATTGGCGAGTACAAGCTTCAGATTGCGGATTATTTTGACCTGATTATGATCTGGTTTCGAGATGTGCTGATGTATAAAGCTACAGGTGACGTAAACGGATTGATTTTTAAGGATGAGGTCTACGATATCCGAAGACAGTCGGAAAAGCATTCCTATAATGGAATAGAAAATATACTGGAAGCATTGGAAAAAGCAAAGCTTCGGGTAAATGTTAATGTAAATTTCGACCTGGTAATAGAACTATTACTTTTGGTCATCAAGGAGAACTAGTATGGTAAAGGTAGTTGGTGTTCGCTTTCGACAGGCGGGCAAAATTTATTATTTTGATCCGGCAGATTTTGAGCTGGAGGTAAGTAACCACGTGATCGTTGAAACTGCTCGTGGTGTAGAGATGGGAACGGTGCTTATCGCTCCAAAGGAAGTGGAGGACGAACAGGTGGTTTCGCCTCTTAAGCCGGTAATCCGGATTGCAACCGAGGAAGATGAAGCGGTGGTGGAAAAGAATCGCGAAAAGGAAAAGGAAGCATTTGCTATCTGCAAGGAAAAGATTCTTAAGCATGAGCTGGATATGAAGCTTGTAGGTGCAGAATATACCTTCGACGGAAATAAGCTGTTGTTTTACTTTACCGCAGACGGAAGAATTGACTTCCGTGAATTGGTAAAAGACTTAGCAGCAGTATTCCGCACAAGAATAGAGCTCCGCCAGATCGGTGTCCGTGATGAGACCAAGATTTTAGGCGGCGTGGGTATTTGCGGTCGTCCGCTTTGCTGTGCCACCTATTTGTCGGATTTTGTTCCGGTTTCCATCAAAATGGCAAAGGAACAGAATTTATCCTTAAATCCAACCAAGATTTCCGGCGTCTGCGGAAGACTCATGTGCTGTCTGAAAAATGAGCAGGAAACCTACGAATACTTAAATGGCAGAATGCCTTCTGTAGGAGAGATGGTAACTGCCGCCGACGGCACAAAGGGAGAAGTAAGCAGCATCAATGTCCTGCGTCAGCTGGTTAAGGTCGTTGTAGATAACGGAGATGAGAAAGAGCTTCGGGAGTATTCCGTAGATGATCTTCGCTTCCGTCCACGGAGAAAGAAGGACGTAAAGCTCACGGATGAAGAGTTAAAGGAGCTTGGTGAGCTGGCAGAGGACGGAACCCTTGAGGAGAAGCCACAGCAGCAAAGCTATAAAGAGCGAGAAAACCAAGGTGAAAAGCCAGACCGCGGGGAGCGCAGTTCCCGTGAGAATCGCCGTAACAGGAATCACAATCGTCACAATGACAATCGAGGAAAAGAACATCGTGGAGACAATGAATAATCTGGTTCATGAGTATGAACGAGTGGATGAATTGCAGCGAAACGGATATGGAATTATACAGGATCCCGGGAGATTTTGTTTTGGAATGGACGCAGTTCTTCTTTCCGGCTTTGCAAAGGTAAAGAAAGGGGAGCGGGCCCTGGATCTTGGAACCGGAACCGGAATCATTCCAATCCTTTTAGAAGCAAAAACAGAAGGGGAGCACTTTGTCGGCCTTGAAATTCAGCCGGAAAGTGCAGATATGGCAGAAAGAAGCGTTCGATACAATCATCTGGAGACAAAGATTGACATTGTAACAGGAGATATTAAGGAGGCTTCCGACTTGTTTGGAGCCTCCTCTTTTAATGTGGTAACTACCAATCCACCCTATATGATCGGGCAGCACGGAATCACAAATCCCGAAGATGCCAAGGCAATTGCAAGGCATGAGATTTGGTGCAATCTGGATGATATTTTAAGGGAAAGTGCAAAGCTCTTAAAGCCCCAGGGAAGATTTTATATGGTGCACCGACCGTTCCGACTGGCAGAAATCTTTTGCAAGATGGTGGAATACCATATTGAACCGAAGCGCATGCAACTGGTATATCCCTATGTGGACAAGGAGCCAAACATGGTGCTGATTGAAGGACTTCGGGGAGGAAAATCAAGGCTTACCGTAGAAAAACCTCTGATCGTATATAAAGAGCAGGGGGTATATACAGAAGAAATCTACGATTTGTATGGGTATTAATGGTTTTGCAAAAATGGAGGGTTATATGAATTATCGCAAGGACAAGTACGGAAATGATATTTCGATTTTAGGATATGGCTGTATGCGTTTTACACAGACAGCAGGAAAGATTGATTTGGATAAGGCAGAAAAGGAAATCATGACTGCTTATCATGCCGGTGTCAATTACTATGATACAGCCTATGTCTATCCGGGAAGCGAGGCAGCTCTTGGAGAAATTTTAGAGCGAAATCAAATTCGGGACAAGGTCTATATTGCATCCAAGCTGCCGCATTACCTGATTAAAACGGCAGACAGCATGGAAAGACATTTTGCAGAGCAGCTACACAGACTCCGTACCGATCATATTGATTACTATCTGATGCATATGCTGACAGATGTTGCAACCTGGGGGCGTTTAAAAGATCTGGGTATTATAGAGTGGCTTAAGGAAAAGCAGGAAAGCGGAGCGATTCGGCAGGTGGGATTTTCCTATCATGGAAATGCGGATATGTTCTGCCAGTTAATCGATGCTTATGATTGGGATTTTTGCCAGATTCAGTATAATTATATGGATGAAAATTCACAGGCTGGAAGAAGAGGATTAAAATATGCAAACGAGAAGGGGCTTCCGGTGATTATCATGGAACCGCTTCGCGGAGGAAAGCTTGTAAGCCGCCTTCCCGAGGAGGCAAAGAAGATTTTTGAAGAATACCCAACAAAGCATACTCCGGTACAGTGGGCGCTTCGCTGGCTATGGAATCAGCCGGAAGTAACCTGTGTATTATCGGGAATGAATTCTGTAGAGATGGTTGTGGATAATACAAATACAGCTGCAAGTGTTGCTGTGGGAGAGCTTGGTGCCGCAGAGGAAGAAATGCTTAAGAATGTGGTAAAAGCGATTAATTCGAAAATGAAGGTTGGATGTACCGGATGCGGATATTGCATGCCATGCCCAAAGGGAGTGGATATCCCGGGAACTTTTGCGGCATATAATCGCAGGTATTCCGAGGGCAAGCGTGCAGCACTTACAGAATATTTTATGTGTACAGCAATGCGTAAGAATTCTGCCGCAGCATCGAACTGTATCGAATGTGGAAAGTGTGAAAAGCATTGTCCACAGCATATTGAGATCCGAAAGGAGCTGAAATCTGCCAGAAAGGAATTGGAAGGACCGGCGTATAAAGCAGGAAGAAAGTTTGTAACACTTTTCAAAGCATATTAGCCAGTGAGGATATATGGATGACAGGAACGTTATATTTGTGTGCAACACCAATTGGAAATTTGGAAGATATTACATACCGAGTACTTAAAACTTTAAAAGAAGTGGATTTGATTGCAGCAGAAGACACCAGAAATTCAATTAAGCTGCTGAATCATTTTGATATTCACACGCCAATGACCAGCTACCATGAGTTTAATAAAATAGAAAAAGCCTATCAGCTTGTAGCAAAGCTAAAAGAAGGTCAGAATATCGCCCTGATTACAGACGCCGGAACTCCCGGAATCTCTGATCCGGGAGAAGACATCGTCCGCATCTGTTACGAGGAGGGGGTGCCGGTGACCTCACTTCCGGGAGCGGCTGCATGCATTACCGCCCTCACCATGTCAGGTCGGCCCACCAGACGGTTTGCATTTGAGGCCTTTTTGCCGAGAGAGAAAAAGGAGCGGGCAGCAGTATTAGAAGAATTAAAAAGCGAAACCCGCACCATGATTATCTATGAGGCACCCCATCATCTGGTTAAAACCATAACGGAGTTATACGAGGCCCTGGGAGACCGGCAGCTTACGGTATGCCGTGAGCTTACAAAAAAGCATGAGGAAAAGCTGCAGACTACCTTTTCCTCCTTCTTAACTTATTGTGAAACAAACGAGCCCCGGGGGGAATATGTGCTCATCATCTGCGGGAAGAGCCGTGATGAAATTACAAAGGAAAAACAATCCTCCTGGGAAGCCATGACCATCGAAGAGCATATGGCACATTACGAGTCCCAGGGGATAGATCACAAAGAGGCCATGAAGCTTGTGGCAAAGGATCGCGGCGTAAGCAAGCGCGACATTTATCAGGCCCTGCTGGAGGAAACCTAGCTTCGGATTATTTTGCGCAGAGGGAATAGTATTCTTTCAAATAATCCCTTAATACGGAAAACGGTGCAGGACCCATGCGAAGGATTGCCTCATGGAACGCAGAAAGGGAAAAATCTTCTCCGTAAGTCACCATCAGGTCATCCTTTAAGCCTTCAAACTCCAGATAACCAACATAATATTTTAAATAATTGCCCGGCTCAGATAAGATGAGCTGGGTAATTTCATTTATGACATTTTCGTCCGTAATGCCATATTCCGCCCAAAACTTTTGCATATCTTCCGTTTTCCAGCCGAAGTAGTGAATGCCGATATCTGAGGTGGCATACAAGCTTAAGGTTGTGGTCTGGTTCAGACGAAGCGCCAAAGCAACATTTTCATCCAGACCGGCATAGTCATATGCCATCATTTCCACATAGGTTGCCCATCCTTCGGTATATCCCGGAAAATCCAGACAAAAACGCATAGGAGATAGCCCATAATCATAGGACATGGTGGTCTGGTATAAATGGCCCGGAAAACCTTCATGGGCCAGGGTCGTAAAGTAGGAAATGCTGGGATAGGTCTTTGCGGTATTCACAAAGATTCGGTTTTCCATATAGTTATCATAAGGAGCTGTGATATAAAACGCAGGAGCAAGATACGGCTGCAAGCATTCTTCCACAAAGGAAAGAGAATAGTCTGTGGTGACCGGCTCCGGAAAATCTGTCTGCATGGAAGCAAGTAAGGTGGAAATCATGGCATCCTCGTCGATATTTTCCCAATTTTTATCCGACAAACGATCCAAAAGTGTAGAATCGGATTCGAAAAGGGAACGGTATTCCAGGAGATCTTCCTCTCTTGCTCCGGCGATGGCATCAAACAATTCCTCCACCGTCATATCACTTCCTGTGTAAGCGGTGGCAAGAAGTGCATAGTACTCGGCCCCCTTTTCAAAGTTGCAGAGTCCATAGTCATTTCTACCGCATCCAAGCATTGAAGTAAGCCGGTGGATCATATTCTCATAGGCGGGAAAGACATGATCCCAGAGAACTTCGCTGTTACATTTTACATAGGAAGCGATTTCTTCATCCGTCAACCCCTCCACCTGCTCCAACCGATCAGAGAAGGTGGAGAAAAGGAAATTATTCTCCCGGTTTTCCAGAAAGCTCTCACAGCTTTCGATGACCTGTACGCAATTCTCATCCGACATAAAAAGTCCCGCCTGGGCCTTTTCTTCTTCAAAGGATAAGATCTGTTCCAAATAGCAATCCACATTACCCAGTAAAGTCAGATAGTTTTCCACATCCTCCTTATCACAGAAGGTATATTCCGCTAAAAGGATGGGAAGCTGGGCCTGGATGCCATTATTGGGAGAGAGTGGTTCCGCGTAAAGCTCATATTCGTATAAACTATCCTGGAGATTTAAATAGAAGGATAAGGCGTCATAATCCAGACGGTCTTTGGAAGAAAGCGATTTTGCCCGGATGGAGGAAAGGTCTTTTATAAAGGCTTCCAACTGGGAATGATCCTCTTTTCTGGCTTTCTTTGAGAGATTCCCAAAAGAAGTTTCACAGCATATCCCATATTTGTCAGGGTTTGAAAGACAATAGTGCAGGGTAAGGGCGTTATCCGACATTTCTTTTACAAAGTAGTCCTTGGAGAGGGACTCAAATCTGGAATCGGCAGACGTCTTTCCACAGCTGTAAAGAGGAAGGACCAGAATAAAAATGAAAACAGAAACGACAAGAGATTTAAGGCGAAATTTCATAATAAATAACCTAATAGAAGTATCTGTATATATTATGAGAAAGTTTTTTGGAATATGATTGAAACAAAAGAAAGCGGACGAGACAACGGGCATATCATAAGAAAAAAGCCAAAGAGGCAGGATATGAATTATCTATGGGGATTTATGATACTGATCGGCGTAATTTATGGCGCCTTTACCGGAAATCTGGCTGCGGTAACGGAGGCAGCGCTTTCCAGTGCAAAAGAAGCAGTAACCCTTTGTATCACCATGACAGGAGTCATGGCATTCTGGGTGGGGATTATGCAGATCGCAGAGCAGGCAAGCATTTTAGATCGTGCAGCAAAGGCACTGAATCCTATACTGCGATTCCTTTTTCCAAGAATACCAAAAGGGCATAAGGCTTATAAGTACATAGCAACAAACATGGTTGCAAACATATTTGGGTTGGGCTGGGCCGCAACCCCCGCCGGACTTTCTGCCATGAAGGAGTTAGATGAACTGGCAATCGAAAATAAAAACCATCCATCCAAAAAAGCAAGCCGGGAAATGTGTACGTTTTTAATTATCAACATCTCCTCGCTGCAGCTAATACCGGTAAATATCATCGCTTATCGAAGTCAGTACGGATCAGTGAATCCATCCTACATCGTTGGCCCCGCCCTGGTTGCCACGACAATCAGCACGCTGGCCGGAGTTGCCTTCTGTAAAGCAGCAGAAGGGATTGATGTGATCAAGGAAAGGAGAAGAAAACGATGAAGTTCATTCTTTTCCTTTCGGAGGCAATTGTACCATTGCTTTTATTCTATATTGTAGGAACGGCGCTGGTACAAAAGAAAAATGTATATGAGGATTTTCTTGTGGGGGCAAAGAAGGGTATAAAAACCGTTGTGGAGATTATGCCGACCTTAATCGGTCTTCTGGTAGCGGTGGGAGTCCTTCGGGCCTCAGGTTTTTTAGATCTGATAGGGAACCTGCTAAAAGAGGCGCTTTCGGGAACGAATTTCCCGGGAGAACTGATACCCCTTAGTTTGGTCAAAATGTTTTCTTCCTCCGCAGCAACGGGACTGCTTCTGGATATTTACAAGCAGCATGGGACGGATTCCTTTCTGGGGATTGCTTCCTCTTTGCTGCTTAGTAGTACAGAGACGATTTTTTACACGATGTCTATTTACTTTATGTCGGTCAAGGTTAAAAAAACCGGATATACATTTGCCGGAGCGCTTTTTGCATCGCTAGCGGGACTGTTTGCAAGTGTCTGGATTGCAGGAAAAATATAAGTAAAATCCATGGTTAAGTCTTTTCCTGGGCAAAAAATATAGGTATAATGCAAGAAAAGGTAACTTTCATTTTACAATTATGAGTATGAATGAATTTGCGTATTCCAATCAGAACCCACTTTCGTTTGTAAAAAGCGTAGCGGTACTAAATTCGCAAGGAATTGCTCATTAAGTACCGACGCTTTTTAAACGTTCTGATTGGAATAGCAAAATTCATTCAGTCACACCATCCCAAAATGGGATATTAGGTAATTGCGAAACAAGTTCGTAATCCTGATTGAAAACAAGGATAGAATCCT
>JBJENM010000100.1:0-10190 GCA_051880175.1 Agathobacter sp.
TTTGCTTTTTGCGGAAAAATGGGTATAATAATCCTAGCTATGTCACAATTTCATGGAGGTATTGATATGAAGGGACAAATGGAAACCCAATATGGGCAGATATTAATTGATGAAGATGTTATTGCTACTTATGCCGGTTCCTTTGCCGTAGAATGCTTTGGTATTGTCGGAATGGCAGCTGTCAATGTAAAGGACGGCCTGGTTAAGCTCCTTAAGAGAGATTACTTAACACATGGTATTAATGTAACTATTGATGAAAATAATTTGATTACGATTGATTTTCATGTTATTGTTGCTTACGGCGTAAGCATCAAAACAGTAACAGACAATTTGATTGAAACAGTAAAATATAAAGTAGAATCTCTTACAGGTTTGACCGTAGGGAAAATCAATATATACGTCGAAGGCGTACGTGTAATTGATTAAGGAGGACTCTTACAGTGGAAATTACAAGTATTAATGCTGAAGTTTTAGCAAAAATGTTTCTTTCTGGCGCAATGAATCTTGAGTCAAAGAAAGAGTGGATCAATGAGCTGAATGTATTTCCGGTTCCGGATGGAGATACCGGTACAAATATGTCAATGACTATTATGTCAGCAGCTAAGGAAGTTCATGGACTTTCGAACCCAACCATGGAGCAGCTTGCAAAAGCAATTTCATCCGGTTCCCTTCGTGGTGCCAGAGGAAATTCCGGTGTTATTTTATCACAGCTTTTCCGTGGCTTCTGCAAAGTCATTAAAACACAGAATGAACTGAATGTAAGCATTATCAGCGAAGCATGCCAGAAAGCAGTTGAGACTGCTTATAAGGCTGTTATGAAGCCAAAGGAAGGTACGATTCTTACCGTTGCAAAGGGAGCTGCCGATAAAGCCCTTGAGCTTTGTGATGAGACAGATGATCTTGTTTATTTTATGGAAGAGGTTATCAAGGAAGCAGATTATGTATTGAGTCAGACTCCTGAGATGCTTCCTGTTTTAAAGCAGGCAGGCGTTGTTGACTCCGGCGGACAGGGCCTTGTGGAGGTATTAAGAGGCGCATATGATGCCTTAATCGGCAAAGGCTTAGAATATACAACGGAAGAGACCGATAAAAAATCTGATGATGTCGTATCAGAAGATGAGATTAAATTTGGATACTGTACAGAGTTTATTATCATGGTAAAAAAGCCACTTTCTTCCAAGGAAGAGGCTGAGTATAAGAGCTATTTGGAGTCCATTGGTGATTCTATCGTTGTTGTATGTGATGATGATCTTGTTAAGACCCATGTACATACCAATGACCCGGGACTTGCAATCCAGAAGGCGTTGACGCATGGTGCATTAACAAAAATCAAGATTGACAATATGAGAGAAGAGCATCAGGAGAAGCTTTTCAAAGAGGCAGAAAAGCTTGCTGCTACAGAGGCAAAAGAAGATGCTTCTGCTGCCGAGGCTCCTGCTGCTGAGACCTTTGAGATGGAGCATAAGGATATGGGATTTATCTCGGTATCCATCGGAGAAGGAATCAATGAAATTTTCCGTGGACTTGGCGTGGACTATATCATCGAAGGCGGACAGACAATGAATCCGAGTACCGAGGATATGCTCACTGCCATTGAACGTGTAAATGCAGATCATATTTTTATTCTGCCTAATAATAAGAACATTATCATGGCTGCAAATCAGGCAGCTTCCTTGGTGAAGGATAAGGATATTATCGTTATTCCTACCAAGACGATTCCGCAGGGTATCACAGCGCTTGTAAACTTTATCCCGGATTATTCTGCACAAGATAATGCGGATGCAATGAATGCAGAAATTATAAATGTGAAGACCGGTCAGGTTACCTATGCGGTTCGTGACACTGAAATTGACGGCAAGACCATTAAGCAGGATGACTACATGGGAATCGGAGACAAGACCATTCTTTCTGTGGGAACAGATTTGAAGGCTGTTACCCTTGAAATGGTGGATGAAATGATCGATGATGAATCTGCCATCGTAAGCATTTACTTTGGATCGGATTCTTCCGAGGAAGATGCAGAAGAACTTGCTTCTATCATTCAGGAGAAATATCCGGATCTTGAGGTGGAAGTCAACGATGGCGGTCAGCCAATTTACTATTATGTCATTTCTGTTGAATAACAGTAGGAGATTTTATGAATAAAAGCTCATCAATCACGCAGATAAAAGGGATTGGTGCCAAAACAAAAGAATCGTTTGAAAAAATGGGAGTATACACCGTAGGTGATATACTCCTTCATTTTCCCCGGGATTATGTACTTTTTCCAAAGACTGTCTATTACCCCAATGAAGAGGAGCTTTTGGAAGGAATGTATGCACTTCGGGCAATGGTGCCAAAAACTCCCATTGTTCGAAGTACCTCCCGGATGCAGATTACCCTTCTTACTCTTGGAAAAGGGGAGCAGCAGATTCAGCTTGTGTGGTACCGGATGCCTTACATAAAAAACACCTTGATTTTGGGAAAACAATACGTTTTTTACGGGAAACTGGCGCGGAAAAAAGGTATTCTTACCATGGAGCAGCCTACTATTTATACGGTAGAACAGTATGAGGCGCAAGAGGGGATGCTGATGCCGGTATATTCTCTGACCAGCGGAGTGACCAACAATCTTGTGACAAAAACGGTTCGTGCTGCGTTATCAGAGGATTCTTTATTTGTGGATTACCTTCCTTCCGGAATCCGAAAAAAATATTCCTATTGCGAATACAACTATGCAATCAAACAGATTCATTTTCCGGATTCCATGGAGGCTTTGATTGATGCAAGAAGGCGATTGGTGTTCGATGAATTTTTCCTATTCATCATGGGTATGCAATACCAGAAAAGCAGGCAGGAAAAAGAAAAGAACGGATTTCATTTCTGCCCGTCTTTCATTGTAGATGAATGGATAAAGGCTTTGCCCTATGAGCTTACAGGAGCGCAGAAACGAACGATACAGGAAATTGTATCGGATATGGAAAGTCCTTTTGTAATGCAGCGGCTGATTCAGGGAGATGTAGGCTCCGGGAAGACGATTGTTGCGTTTCTTGTTATGGCATGGGTGTCCCAAAGTGGCTATCAGTCTGCAATTATGGCTCCCACCGAAGTTCTTGCCAGACAGCATTATGAGGGATTTACCGCGCTTTGCATACAGTTTGGATTATCCAATAAGGTCATTTTGTTAACCGGCTCCATGACGGCAAAGGAAAAGCGGATGGCATATGAAGAAATCTTAAATTCACCGGATGCAATGATTGTGGGAACCCATGCATTATTTCAGGAGAAAGCAAATTTTCTTGATCTTGCCCTTGTCGTTACAGATGAACAGCACCGTTTTGGCGTTAAGCAGAGAGATGCTTTTGCGGAAAAAGGAACGTGTCCCCACATTCTTGTGATGAGTGCCACACCGATTCCAAGAACCCTGGCCATTATCATCTATGGGGATATGGATATTTCCGTGATTGATGAGGTGCCGGCAAGACGACTTCCAATCAAAAACTGTGTGGTAAATACCGCATATCGGGAAAAGGCCTATTCTTTCATCAGAGAGCAGGTAAAAGCCGGTCATCAGGCATATGTCATTTGTCCGTTAGTAGAAGAAACGGAGAATCTGGATGCAAAGGATGTGGAAAGCTACTCGAAGGAGCTTCGTGAATACTATGGAGGCGAAATTTCGGTGGGAATGCTTCATGGAAAAATGAAGAACGACAAGAAAAATCAAATCATGGAAGCTTTTGCCAAAAATGAAATACAGGTTCTGGTATCCACTACCGTTGTGGAGGTTGGAGTAAATGTTCCGAACGCCACCGTCATGATGATTGAAAATGCAGACCGGTTCGGACTGGCCCAGCTTCATCAGCTTCGAGGCCGGGTAGGACGAGGAGATGCACAATCCTATTGTATTATGATCAATACGGTTCATACAAAAACCGCACAAAAGCGTCTGGAAACCTTAAATCATTCCAATGACGGATTTTATATTGCAAGCGAGGATTTAAAGCTACGCGGCCCCGGTGACTTTTTCGGAATCCGTCAGAGCGGAGATCTTGCATTTACGTTAGCAGATATCTATCAGGACGCCGACGTATTAAAAGAAGCCTCCGAAGAAGTAAAAGAAATCCTCTCCTCAGACCCAATGTTGGAAAAAGGAGAACACATGGGATTAAAGCATGAGATGGAACGCTTTATGAATGAGCAGATAAAGAAGATGAATTTGTAATATGTTCTTTTTTATTTATGAGTTCAAAAAAGTGTTCCTAAAATGAATTTTGTTCTTCGAATCAGAACGTTTAAAAAGCGTCGGCACTTAATGAGCAATTTATTGCGAATTTAGTACCGCTACGCTTTTTACGAGCGAGAGCGGGTTCAGATTCGAAGAACAAAATTCATGAAGGAATGCTTTTGAAAAACATAAAAGAATCATCACCCTAGGAAACCTAAAGTGATGATTCTTTTTTTAGCCTGTTTTACTGTTCCTTACTGTTGACCAGCCATCTGCTTTTCCTGAGCTTCGATCATTTTCTTGACCATATATCCGCCTACAGAACCATTCTGTGCAGAGGTAAGGTCTCCGTTGTATCCATTCTTAAGAGGGACACCGATTTCATTTGCTACTTCGTACTTGAACTTGTTTAATACGCTTTTATTGCTATTTCTGCTCATCATACTTTCCTCCCTTGTAAATGCTGTAACCTTAAGTGGTTACACTCATATTTTGTCCAATCCACGAGAGCATATACTGGGAAAATTTAGATGTTTAAAAGTTCTATTATTTCAAAAATGTGTTCCTAAGGATGAATTTTGCTATTTGAATCAGAACGTTTAAAAAGCGTCGGCACTTAATGAACAAGTTAATCACTTATCTGTTCGATTCCGGTAATGTCGGGATGAATCGTAAGAGAGTAGTTGGTATAATACACAACAAATCCCGGAGCACTTCCATTTGGTTTTTTCACATTCTTTTTCTGCAGATAATCGATTTCAATTTTATCGTTTTCGCGGCCTTTGGAATAGAAGCCGGCCAGTCGTCCTGCTTCCTCGAATACTTCGTCCGGAAGCTCTTCATTATTTGCTTTTACGATCACATGGGAGCCCGGAATTCCCTTTGCGTGGAACCACCAGTCATTTCCGGTAGCAACCTTGAAGGTTAATTCATCATTTTGGTAATTGTTTTTACCTACATAGATGTCATAGCCGTAAGAGGAACGATAGTGGAACGGTTTGCTTTTTATGCGTTCCTTTTTCGAATTTCTTTGTTTTTTTATAAAGCCGTATTCCATCAGTTCCTGCTTGATCTGCACCAGATCCTCGGAGGATACGGCAATGTCTAATGCGTTTTGAATGGATTCTAAATGATCGATCTGGGATTTGGTTTCTACGATCAACTCATTTATGGCTTCAGCGGTTCGTTTGAGCTTTCCGTATTTGTCGAAATATTTTTTTGCATTCTCCATGGGAGATATGGTAGGATCTAGTGGAATCGAAACAATCTTGTCATTGTCGTAATAATTCTTCGCTTCTAAGACCTTACTTCCTTCCGGAAGACCGTATCCGTAGGCCTGAATCAGCTCTCCGTACAGCTTGTATTTCTCCTTTTTCTCGGAATCCTTCAATTGCTTCAGCTGAAGATCATATTTTTTTACATTTCTTTCCAAAGCGGTGTTTACAATTTTTCGAAGATCCACAGATTTCTGTCTAATACGAGAGTATACATTTTTTTCGGCATAATATACCTCTAAAACATTTGAAATGGATGTGTATTCTTCCGTATGAAGATCGGCATACTGATTTAGTATTACGCTGGAAAATTCCACAGGTTCCTTCCCGTTTCGAACAATACATGGGGTAAATGTATTTTGCCGGATATTCTCCATAAAAATACAGAACTGATTCGCAACATGAAGAAGCTCCTCATCGGAAAATGCTGCAGTGGGACTATCCGCCTCCGCAGAGGAGCGATAGCAGATTTCATTTGCAATAAGAGGACTGATTCCGGTAAAAGAGGTATAGATTGCCTTGGATAAGGACATGGGTTTTTCTTTGATCAAATCAAAAACCTGATCCTTTTTTGCCGTTAAGGGGTTTACTTTTCCACCCTGGGTTTCCGGTAAAAAGTAATCTCGCCCCGGCAGAACCTCCCGGACAGAACTCATGGCAGAGGAGACATGCTTGATGCTGTCAATGATCATGCCATCTTCATTGCAGAAAATAATATTGGAATGTTTTCCCATGAGTTCCACAATGAGCGTTTTTTTACACAAATCACCAAGCTCATTTAAGTGTTCAATCTCAAAATGGATAATACGCTCCATATCCGGCTGATAAATGCGGATAATTTTACCATTTGCGATATGCTTTCTTAAAACCATACAAAAGGTAGGAGCGGTGAGGGGCGCCAGCTTGTTGTCCTCTGTTAAATATACAAACGGAAGAGAGGCATTTGCAGAGAGTGATAGCCTGTAGGTTCCGTGATTTCCCTTTATGGTCAAAAGCAGCTCATCCGACTCCGGCTGCGCAATTTTACTGATCTTAAGTCCGAGGATCGTTTCATTTAATTCATGCACTAAATTTGCAATTACAATTCCATCAAAAGCCATAGGAAAGCCTCCTTTTTACAATACGGGTTTATTATATCGAATAGAGGAAAAAATGCCAAGAGTATTTGACGAAACCTGAAAGGAGTTATATAATATATTCTATCTATGCACGAGAGAAGGTATTGATCAATGATTAAAAGCATGACAGGCTTCGGCCGATATGAATATGTGGACGAGAAACGGAAATTTACCGTTGAGATCAAATCCGTAAACCATCGTTATCTTGATGTAAATATTAAAATGCCAAAGAAGCTGAACTTTTTCGAAAGCTCTATCCGTAACCTTTTAAAAGAGTATATGGAGCGCGGAAAAGTGGATCTGTATATTACTTATGAGGATTACACCGAGGATAATTACAGCCTAAAGTACAATTCCTCTTTAGCAGGTGAATATCTGAAATATCTTCGTCAGATGGCAGAGGAATACGGACTTGATGATGATATTCGTGTCAGCACACTTTCCCGGTATCCGGATGTGTTTGTCATGGAAGAACAGGGCATTGATGAGAAGGAGCTTTGGAGCGGACTTGAAAAAGCAATCCGGGGTGCCTGCGAGATGTTTGTTACAAGCCGTATCAACGAGGGCGAGAACCTAAAGAATGATCTGATTGCCAAGCTTGATAACATGATTTCCTATGTGGATTTTATTGAGGAACGTTCTCCGGTCATTATGAAGGAATACCGCACAAGGCTGGAAGAGAAGATTCAGGAAATTCTTGGGGATCGTCAGATCGATGAAGGCCGGATTGCGACGGAGGTTACCATTTATGCCGATAAGATCTGCGTAGATGAGGAAATGGTGCGGTTAAGAAGCCATATCCAGGCAACGAAGGATGCTCTTTTGGAAGGCGGAAGCATTGGCAGAAAGCTTGATTTTATTGCCCAGGAAATGAATCGTGAAGCGAATACAACCCTTTCTAAGGCAAATAACTTAGAGATTGCGGATGTCGGTATTAATCTTAAGACCGATATCGAAAAAGTGAGAGAGCAGATTCAAAATATTGAGTAATCGAAGGTTTTTCATATGTCGGTATTAGTGAATATTGGTTTTGGAAATATGGTCAGTCGTGATAAAGTCGTAGCTATCATTTCACCGGATTCTGCTCCGGCAAAGCGGCAGATTCAACAGGGAAAAGAAGAAAAGACTTTAATCGATGCGACCCAGGGGCGTAAAACAAAAAGTGTAATTTTTACATCAAATGATAAAATTATACTGTCAGCCTTGACACCAGAGACACTTACTGGTAGATTCAATCAGGTTGATACTACAACAGACCAGAGGGAATATGGTATATGAGCAAAGGTATTTTAGTCGTTATTTCCGGTTTTTCCGGAGCCGGTAAGGGAACTTTGATGAAACAGCTTATGGCAACCTATGGAGATGAGTATGGACTTTCCATTTCTGCCACTACAAGAGCACCAAGAATCGGGGAGACGGATGGAAAGGAATATTTTTTCATCTCCAAAGATGCTTTTGAGAAAATGATCGAAAACGGTGAGCTGATCGAATACGCCCAGTATGTCGGAAACTATTACGGTACGCCGAAAAAATATGTAATGGATCAGTTGGAAGCCGGAAAGAATGTGATTCTGGAAATTGAAATTCAGGGTGCGTTAAAAGTAAAGAAGCAGTTTCCGGACACCAGACTGCTTTTTGTGACGGCTCCCAGTGCAAAGGAGCTTCATGACCGTCTGGTGGGAAGAGGGACGGAGTCTCCGGAAGTAATTGCCCAAAGATTAAGCAGGGCGGTTGAGGAATCAAACGGAATCGAATCCTATGATTATCTCGTAGTAAACGATGACATAACGGAATGTACCAATCGTTTACATACCATAATAACCAATGAGCGCAATAACCGGATAGACGAAAACAAATCCTATACCGTTTCGTCCAATCTGGAATTTATAAATCAAATGCGAAAAAGCTTACAAGGCTTTTCGAAAGGAGAATAAAATGATACATCCATCTTATGTAGAACTTATGAAAGTTGTAAACAACGACGTTGAAATCGGAGAGGAACCGGTAGTTAACAGCCGTTATTCTATCGTGCTTGCCACCGCAAAGCGTGCAAGACAGTTAATCGACGGTGCAGAGCCTCTTGCAGATGCACCATGTAACAAACCACTTTCTATTGCTGTTCAGGAGCTTTATAAAGGCGAAGTAAAGATTGTGGCTGACGAAGAGAATAGATAAGAAAGACAAAGAGGAATGATACTTTGTTGTCATTCCCTTTTTTATAGTGTATGTAATATGAAACTTTTATTTATATCTTTAGGATGTGACAAAAATCTTGTAGACTCTGAATTTATGATTGGAATGCTGGAAAAAGATGGCATTACCATTACAGATGATGAAACAGAAGCGGATATCATTGTTGTAAACAGCTGTTGTTTCATTGGAGATGCAAAGGAAGAGAGCATCAATACCATTCTTGAAATGGCTGAATACAAAAAGACAGGACCGCTAAAATCCTTGATTGTTACCGGCTGCCTTGCACAGCGCTATGCGGATGAGATTAAGAAAGAAATTCCGGAAGTGGATGCCATTATCGGAACCAATTCTTATGATGCAATCTGCGATGCAGTACACAGCACCATGAAAAACGAGACCTTTGTAAGCCTAAAACCTCTTACGGGACTTCCGAATACCAATGCAAAACGTGTGGTTTCTACGGGAGGCCACTATGCGTATCTGAAGATTGCAGAGGGTTGCAATAAAAACTGTACCTATTGTGTCATCCCCTCTGTACGTGGAAGATACCGAAGTGTGCCGATGGAAGAGCTTTTAGATCAGGCAAGAGCCCTTGCCGAGGACGGAGTAAAGGAGTTGATTCTTGTGGCACAGGAAACGACCCTTTACGGAGTGGATTTATACGGCGAAAAGTCTCTTCATAAACTGCTGGACGCACTCAATGAAATCCCGGGACTGTTCTGGATTCGGATCATGTACTGCTATCCGGAGGAAATCTATGAAGAACTCATTGATTCAATCCTTCGGAACAAAAAAGTCTGTCACTATCTGGATATGCCAATCCAGCATTGCAATAATGAAATTCTCCGCCGAATGGGAAGAAAAACAAACAAAGAAGAACTGACGGAGAGAATCTCTTATTTGAGGAAACGTATTCCGGATATTACCCTGCGCACCTCACTGATCTGCGGTTTTCCTGGAGAAACCGATGAGATGCATGAGGAACTGATGCAGTTCGTCAATGACATGGAGTTTGACCGACTGGGGGCATTTACCTATTCCAGAGAAGAGGGTACGGTTGCTGCCGAACTTTCCGAACAGCTTTCGGAAGAGAAAAAAGCGGATTACCGGGCCGATGTCATGGAGCTTCAGGAAGAGGTGATCATGGATAAAAATGAGACCATGGTTGGCAAGGAAATGTATGTCCTGATTGAGGGAAAGGTTGTGGATGACAACGCCTATATAGGCAGAACCTATCGGGATGCTCCGAATGTTGACGGATACATTTTCGTGAACACCGAGAAGGAACTGATGTCAGGAGATATCGCAAAGGTTTTGGTAACCGGCGCATACGAATACGATTTGATAGGAGACCAGCTATGAAAAGTCAAGCATAAATTAGCTGGAAATTTCAAAATTCTT
>JBJENM010000101.1:0-10153 GCA_051880175.1 Agathobacter sp.
CGCTTTTTAAACGTTCTGATTCAAATAGCAAAATTCATTTTCAGGAACACAAATCTGAAATGGAATTTAAGAAAAAAAATAGTATAAAAATTCGGGGGGAAGCATGCACGAGCTTGGTGTAGTATTTTATGTAATTAAAGATGTGAAAAAAGTGGCTGAGGAAAATAATGTGGAAAAGGTTTCGGCAGTCACCATTGAACTGGGAGAAGTCTCGGCAGTTATCCCGGAGTATCTGGTGGACTGCTGGAACTGGGCAAGGAAAAAGGAGCCGATCATGGAAGAAGCGGAGCTGAAAATCGAAAGACTAAATGCGGTCTCTTTTTGTGAGGATTGCCAGAATGAGTACCCGACGGTAGAATTTGCGAAAATCTGTCCGCACTGCGGAAGCGAAAATACTTATCTGCTTCGGGGAAACGAATTTAATATTAAAGAAATAGAAGTGGAAGATTAAGAAAAAGACCACATAGGCGGTTGTAGGCTATGTGGTCTTTCTCTTTTATAACTTTATAGGACATTGGGACTATATTTTTCCTAAGAAACGTTGGATTTTCCTATGCATCATGATATAATGAGCGCAAGCGAGTCAACATGCTTGCATGATTGAGGAGCGGCGAATTTTGATCGTGACCGGTTTTGTCACGATATAATAAAATGTAAAAATCTAAAATCCGGCAGGAGAAGGTGCATGAAAAAAAGGGAAAAACTCAAAAGATGGGCAATTGCAATCGGTATAGCTTTGCTTACTGCGCTTTTATCTTATTCCAATAAACTCAGTATATGGGAGAATTCCATGACGGATATTCTCAATCAGAACCAGACTGCCGTGAACAAGAACATTTACATTATCGGAATCGATGACAAGACCCTGCAGGAGTATGGGAAAATCTCCGGTTGGGATCGGGAAATGCCCGGACAACTGGTGGAAAAGCTGAATCAGAACCCGGATGCAAGACCTGCTGTAATCGGATTCGATGTGATTTACAGCGAAAACAACGATGAACAGAAGGATCAGTATTTTGCAGATATGTGCAAACAAGCCGGCAATGTGGTGGTTGCTTCTTCCTTTTCTTTTAAGGAACAGCCCCAGCAGGATGCAAATGGAAAGGTAACCTATAATCCCTACTATACGGATTATGTGATTGACCCTTACCCGGCCCTTAAGGAGAGTACCGCTGTTGGGTTTGCAAATACTACCATCGATCAGGATGGATATGTGCGTCAGGCTATGGCACAAATCGACTATGAGGGCGAGACCTATTACAGTCTGGCATTTCAGATTTATAAGCAGTATATGCAGTTCAAAGGGGAGAAAGTGTATTTCCCAAAGACCTACGGCGCGGGAAATCTCTTTTATTTTTCCTATGCAGGGAACCCGGGAAGCTACACCATGATCTCTATGTCAGATGTACTGGAAGACCGGGTAAATCCACGGATATTCAAGGATGCCATTGTCCTGGTCGGGGCCTATGCCGTGGGCATGCAGGATTCCTTTAAGCCTGCCATTACCCATCATCAGGAAATGTACGGAGTGGAAATTCACGCCAATCTGATCCAGGCATTTTTGGAGGAAAAAACACAGCTTCCGGTATCAAGATGGGGATATGCGCTGGTTGCCGGTTTGATTTGCGGCGGCTTTTTCCTCTTGACGGAAAAACGGAAGATTCGTTTATCTACGCTGGTGCTTTGCGGTCTTTTGGCGGGAAACGTGATTTTAAATAAAGTCTTGTATCAGCAGGGGTGGATTATGCCGGTGCTGGTGCTCCCGATTGTCTTGATTTTGATTTATCTGGTGCAGCTCATACGTGGATATGTGGAGGAGCGACTCCGCAGACGCCGGGTTGTGGATGCATTTAAGCAGTATGTGGCACCTCAGGTGGTGGACAAAATCAGCAAGGATAAGAATTTTGAGATGGTGCTTGGAGGAGAGAATCGCCATGTGGCGGTTTTGTTCGTGGACATTCGCGGGTTTACCACTATGTCGGAGAATATTCCGCCGGAGCAGGTAGTTGAGATTTTAAATGAATATCTAAGTCTTACCGCAAAATCGATTTTTGATAACAAAGGCACCTTGGATAAATTTGTGGGCGATGCAACGATGGCAGTGTTCAATGCTCCCTTTGATCTGGAGGACTATGTGTTTAAGGCTGTCTGTGCAGCCTGGGATATGAAGCTGGGGGCAGCGGAAATCGAAGAGAAGTGCAAAAAGCGATTTGGACAGAGCGTAGCGTTTGGAATCGGAATCAATTGCGGAAACGCGGTTGTAGGAAATATAGGATGTGATTTCCGTATGGATTACACAGCGATTGGAGATACGGTGAACACGGCGGCCAGATTGGAAAGCAATGCAAAGCGCGGTCAGATTTTGATTAGTGAAGAAGTATATCAGGCGGTGAAGGATCGGGTGGAGGTGACACCGATCGGAGAAATTCCGCTAAAAGGAAAAAGCAAAGGTGTGTTCACCTATCAGGTGGATGATGTGAAGCGGGACACCGGTTCCCAAACGAAAGAATAAAGAGAAAGGCTTCTTATAATGAAATTACAATATGAGGACTTTAAGCGAATATTAAGCATAGGAATCGGATTGTCTACAGAGAAAAATCCAAACAAACTGTTGGAGGCAATCCTGGAAAAGAGCATGGAAATCACCCACTGTGATGCAGGTACTTTGTATATGCTGGAAGACAATCACTTGAATTTCAGCATTATGAAGACCATTTCCATGGGAGTAAGCAGGGGTGTGGACGGTGAACCCATCACCGATTTGCCACCGGTACCCATGGAGGAGGAAAATGTGTGTGCATTTTCGGCCATCCACCGAAAAATCATAAATATTCCGGATGTGTATGCGAGTGGAGATTTTGATTTTTCCGGTCCGGAAAAATATGATGCCTTAACCGGCTATCATACAAAATCCATGCTGGTGATTCCTCTGGAAAACAACGACAATGAATTGCTGGGTGTTATGCAGCTGATCAATGCCATGGATGAGAATGGTAATATTGTAGCTTTTGACAATTCTTATGATATTATCGTGCATTCCTTAAGCTCCATGGCAGCCATTGAACTGACCAATCTCTCCCATACCAGGGAGTTGAAACAGCAGCTGCGCTCTTTTGTGGAGGCGTTTGCTACAGCAGTGGATGAGCGCACTCCTTACAATGGTGCCCACACCCGAAAGGTTGCGGAGTATTCCGGCATTCTGGCAGATTATATGAACAAGCAGTATGAGGCTGGATTGTGCGAGAAATATTTTGACGAAGAGGGCAAGGAGAAGTTACTTCTTGCAGCACTGCTTCATGATATTGGTAAAATCATTATCCCTCTTCGGATTATGAACCGGGCTACGCGGTTGGATAATGATTTTTCGCAGGTTGAAAATCGATTTGAACTGCTGACTTCCTATTATGAAATTGATATGCTGCGTGGACGGATTACGGAAAATGAATATAAGCGAAAAACCGCAGAACTGAAAGCTGATTTAGATTTTATCCGCAGAATCGACAAGGTGGATTACCTGATGGATGATGATTTTTCCTATGTACAGCAGCTGGCGAAAAAGCAGTACGAGAAAGCGGATGGAACCATAATCCCTTATCTGTCAAAGCGGGAAGCAGACTGCTTAAGTATCCGTAAAGGGACGCTTACGGAGGAGGACCGCAGGCAGATGGAGAGTCACACGATAATGACGGAGAAGATTCTGGAGAAGGTGCATTTCCACAAAAATTATTCCATTGTTCCAAAGTGGGCATCAGAGCATCATGAGTATCTGGATGGCTCCGGATATCCGTATCATCGGAAGGGTGACGAAATCGATTTGGAGACCAGAATTCTCACGATTACGGATATATACGATGCCATGACTTCCACGGACCGGCCTTATAAGGAGCCGATGTCGTCGGAGCGGGCTTTTGCGATTTTGAAAAATATGGCAGAGGAAGGAAAACTGGACGGCCAATTGGTGGGCTGGTTTGAGGAAGCACTGAAGGAGGAACAGAGATGAGAAAAAGAACCAAACAGCATGGATTATCGATGCTTGCGGGATTGCTGATGATGGCGATGCTTGCAGGCTGGATGTTGTCCGGTCCTTTTGAGGTGGAAGCGGTTGAGGAGGAGACTACGATTCAGCAAGTTTCTGATGCAGCTACATGGAAAAGCATAGTTGAGGGAAGTGGAGATGCATATATACAACTGACTGAGAATTTTACAGTCTCAGAATTAAGCACATGTAATAGAACCGGGACACTAATCATCGACCTGAATGGGAAGGCGGTATCTGATACTGGTGGAAAAGGCGTGCTGAAATTGACCAGTGGCACATTAACCATTACTGATAGCAGCACAGGAGGAACCATAACCAGTAATGCAAGTTCCGTGGGTACGATTGAGGTAACCAACGGAATTCTGAACATAAAAGGTGGAAAAATTAAGGCTGGAACCTATACTGCGGTAAATGCAGTCTCCAATTCGAAGGTATATATAAATGGAGGACATTTGACCGGTGCTTATTCTGCACTAAATATTGGAAGCTCATGTGAGGTAACCATTACGAGAGGAAGTAATGGAGACCCACAGCTGGATAGCGCCAGTATAGTTATTTACATGCCTTCAGCAAGCAGTGGGAGTGAACTGACAATCCAAGGAGGAACACTTTCGGCAACGAATTCTTCCTCATATGCATATGTGTGTGAGATAGATGGAGCCAATAATGTGTTTACTGTGACTGGTGGAACCTTTACGTTAAATGCCAACTCCGGAAGTACTTTGGTAATCGGAGCAAATATGTCTGATGCCAATGTGTCCATATCTGGCGGAACCTACAACGGCAGAATTGCAAGGATGCTAACCCCGGGAAAGACATGGGATTACAGTACATATTACGGAGGCGGACCTTTTGATGGGATTATTGCAAGCAGATCTATGCTGACAAACAATTCTCTCTGCGATAATGGTGAGAATGCGGTATTTACCGCGGATAATGTATCCGTGGTCCCGGGAGCGCTGCTAATGTTTAATACCCGTCGTTCTAGTTTGGAAACATACGAAAAAAAGCAAGAAGCAAATCTTGCAGATTTCTTATCCATCAGTCCTATTGTAAAAAAGGACGGAACAATAGAAGTCAATAGTGATGCCAATGAGATACCGACTGTGGATACAACCAAAATCCCGGCAGGAAATACTTATACATTCCAGCACTGGATAGATAGCAACAATCGTGTTTATGCTTCTTCTGCGGAATATTTGGCACAGAACAGTCTGGAAGGGAATACAATCTTACGTGCGGTTTGGACAGCAAGCTGCGAAACATTGGATGGAATGAACAGTGTTACTCAAGACAAAGGAGTAGTGTCTAGTGTGTCCGGAAACTTCAATTTAAACAATGGAACGGAATACACATTGGGCGCAGGAAGCTGGACGGTAACCGGTGATAATACGGTTTATTCTGGTGGACAGAGCTTTTATGTCACTGAGAGTGGGAACTACGGGTTCCAAAGGCGATAATGTTATAGGGAAAATACGGAGTGTGTTATGAAGAAAAAACTTTCGACCAAACAGATCGGAATAGTAGCTTCGGCCGCGGTGGTAATTGTTGCAGCGGTTATTGCGGGCGTGGTATTTTTGGGGCAGAAAGAGGAGTCTTATCGATCCATTCGAATTTATGAACTAAATGGTACGGCAACCATTCAACGGGAGAATATCGGAGAAGTGGATGCCGTGGAAAATCTGTATCTGGATTCCGGGGACCGCATCTTTGTGGGAGCGGACAGTACCATGCGCCTGAAGCTGGATGAGGATAAGTACATTCTGGTGGAGGAAAATTCCATTCTCTCCATCGTTGCGGAAGGAACCAGCGCGGATTCAAAGACCTCCATTCATTTGGAGCAGGGAGCAATCACCAACGAAATTCAAAATCCGCTCAGTGAAAATTCCACGTATAACGTGTCAACACCAAACTCTGTCATGGCAGTGCGAGGAACCGTATTCCGTGTGGAGGTGCTGTTTGACGAGGCTGGTGAGGTATATACCAAGGTAAGTACCTTTGAGGGAAGTGTGGGCAGCAGTCTGATACTTCCGGACGGAACCAGGCAGGTGGAAGTGCTTTTTATTGAGGGTGGAACAGAGACTCTTATCCGCATGAGTGAGGAAATCACGGAGTATGTGGTGATGCCACAGGAGATTGACTATCGCCAGACCCCGGTAACGGTTCTGGAATTTTTGCAGGAAATTTCCGAAGAGCGAAGAGAATTGCCGGGAATTACTACGGAAATAATCCAGCAGCTGATAGTAGAGATCAAAGAAGCAGAGGCGTTGGCCGAGGAGATAGAGGGAAATGAGGAGCCATCCACGGAAGAGGAAAGCGAAACGGAGGATGTGACTGCAGAAGAAGCGGAGGAAGAAGCTACGAATGTAGCAGGACCGAAGAAAGAGCAGAACAATAATGAAGCGATGCAAACGGGGGAGGAGGCTGAAAGAGAACCGGAAACGGAAGAACTTCCGGTGGAGGAGACCTTGCCTACGACACCGGCAGAGGAGTCTGCTTCCTCAGAAAGCAATAGTTCTGATTCCGGCAGTTCTTCGGGCTCCACAATCACCTACACGGTAACGTTTATGTATAACGGAACGGTGTTTGGAACCCAGACAGTGCAGGACGGACAACTGGCAGTAGCACCGAAACTGGCTCCGGCAGCTACTGGTAAATGGAATTTTGATTTTTCTACTCCGATTCACGGAAATGTAACCATAACATGGAATTAATTTGACACGAAATCCACTTTTGGGTGGTGCAAATAGTATATAGTACTTCGGGATTGTATATTGAGGAATATATCATGAACCATGTGTTTGCAACCATTATACTTGCAAGCGGAACAATTGCATCCTACTTAGCAATACAGGGACTGTTATTTTTTGACCGCAAGTTTTATGTGAATAAATTAATAGCATTTTTTGCAGTAGCCAGCTCCATCTGGAGCTATGGCTTTGGAGTGCTGTTTCTGCAAACCGATGTTACGATTGCGTACTATTGCAGAAGTGTAGGAATGATTGGAGTATTTCTGTACCTGATTACTGCGCAGATTCTGATTGGATATATTTCTGGAATCAAAGCCTGTGTCCGAAATGTGATGATAGGATTTTCCCTTACCGGAATCGGAGTGTATTTTCTTACCATTTTACCGGATGAAGTAACCTATTACATGAGTGATATGGGAATGACATATCAGTTTAAGCCCGGATTTGCCAATAATATTTATACGCTTTATTCCCTCATCGTCGGGATAAATATGTTTGCAATTTCCATATATATGATCAGAAAATCTCCGATGCACCGTTTAAAAGCCTTCGGCAAATATTTCCTTATCACAGAGATTTTAATTTTTGTCGGAATGATTCTGGATACGGTTTTTCCACTTTTGGGGCATGGAGCGATTCCGGGAAGTACGATCACTCAGTTCTTAGGCTTATTGGTATTGGAGTATGCCGTATTTAAAATCGGACACTCAAGGATTACAATTCCGAACATGTCAGAGTTCGTGTACTATTCCTTATCTTCACCGGTTCTTGTATATGATGTGAACAACAACATTCAGATTGTGAATGAAGCAGCAGATGATTTTTTTACATATGACCATAGGCAGATTGTAGAAAAAGGATTGTCTGTTTCTGAACTGTTTGAGGTGGATGAAAAGCGTGTATTTGAATTCGAAGGAAACAAACAGACAATTGAGACGAAATGCAAAGGGAAGCTGCTCTACTGTAATTTTACGGTAAATAAGATCCACGACAGTTACGGAGATATTATTGGTTTTATTCTTGTAGTTACCGACCAGACAGAACGTATAAAGACGATGCAGGCCTTGGAAGAGGCAAGGGTGGAAGCGGAAAATGCGAATCGGGCAAAAAGTGTATTTCTTGCCAATATGTCTCATGAAATCCGGACGCCAATGAATGCAGTCATCGGATTTTCGGAGCTCCTTTTAAAAGAAAAACTGTCAGATGAGGCATATGAATATGTGGAGGATGTCAGCAGCGCAGCAGGAAATCTTTTGGAAATCATAAATGATGTTCTGGATATTTCCAAAATTGAATCCGGCAAGATGGAACTGATCTGCACGGATTTTCAAACCTCTGAGCTGCTTGGAACAGTATGCCAGATGATAGAACCTCTTGCTGCCGGAAAAAATTTGCGTTTTGAAAAAAACATAGAGCCTAGTATCCCCAAAACACTTTTTGGGGATGAGACAAAAATCCGTGGGGTTTTGATCAATATCCTGAATAATGCAGTAAAATACACCAACGAGGGAACGGTATCCTTTGGTGTATCAGTGGAAAAGAAAACAAAAGACCTCGCAACCATCCGCTATGAAATCAAGGATACCGGAATCGGCATCAAAGAGGATGAGCTTCCGATGATATTTGACAAGTTTTCCCAGATGGATAAAAAAATCAATCGGGGAACGGAAGGAACGGGACTTGGGCTTGCAATTGTAAAGGGATATGTGGAACTGATGCAGGGAAGTATCCGGGTGGAGAGCGAATACGGAAAGGGAAGCTGCTTTATCGTTGAATTCTCCTGTCCGATTGTTGATGATACTCCGATGGGAATCTTAAGTACAAATATGAAAGAAAAGCATCTGGAATCTGCAATCGGAGAGATGAAGATTGATCATTTAAAGGTGCTTGCGGTGGATGATAATCCGGTGAACCTAAGAGTCGCACAGAAGGTATTGGAGTGCTATGGAGTAAAAGCGGACTGTGTACTTAGCGGGGAAGAAGCAATCGAAGCATGCCGGAAAGAAAACTATGAAATCATTTTGATGGATCAGATGATGCCAAAGATGGATGGCATCGAGGCGTTAAAGCGCATCCGAAGCCTTAGCTCTTACTATGAACAGTCGGAAATAGGTCTGCTTGATTCGGAAAATCCCCATGCGGTAGTGATAGCACTTACCGCAAATGCAGTCTCCGGGGTCAGGGAAGAACTAATGGGTTATGGATTTGATGAGTATTTAAGTAAGCCGATTGATGTGAAGGAATTGGAACGGCTTCTTATTCAATTTGTTCCAAAGGAGCGAATCTCATACACAGATGCTACGGGGGAAAAAGAGCATGAAAATGCGGAAGAAAAAGCCAACGAGCTTCCGGGAGTGGATATGGCTCTTGGAATAACCCGATGCGGAGGAAAACAGAAGGATTATCATGAAGTCCTTGCCATGATTGTGAATTCCGGCCAAAAACAGATGGAATCCGTAAAACAATTGGCAACAGAAGGAAAGCTTGCGGATTATACCATTTTGATTCATGCGATGAAGGGGCAGCTTTACAATATCGGAGCAATTGCGCTGGGGGATGAGGCGAAAGAATTGGAATCCGCCGGAAAAAAGGAAAACGCTTCCTATATTGTGGAACAGCTTCCTTCCTTTTTGGAAAAATACCGGGTATTTGTTGAGCAGGTAAACACATATCTTGCAAAGCAAGGTGTGACCCTTGAGACAGAAAGGGAAGAGGAACTGATTCCTTTATTAGAAAAAATCAAAGAGCAGATGATAGACTTTGATTTTGCCGGAGCAAAAAATACGCTGTCAAAGGCAGAGAGGATTGCATCGGAAGAGAAGGACAGAGAGTTTTTATCAAACATACAGACCCTTTTAAACGATGTGGATGCAGAAGGAATTCTATCTCTTTTAGAGACTATGGGCATCTAATTGATGAGTGGATTACAGGGAATGTTATGAAACCGCTTACATTGAAAAGACGCGTAAAATCAACGTTTTTTGAACGTAAAAAAGCGAAAAAACAGTTGCCAATTGAAAAAATTATGATATGATATTTATGTGCGCTCAAAAAGAGATGAGTGCACATTAATATAGTATATGGTATGAAGCTTGTCTTCATTCCAGCAAATATATTTTTAGGAGGAATTGTCAAATGGCAAAGAAATGGGTATATACCTTCAAAGAAGGTAACATGACCATGCGTAACCTTCTCGGTGGAAAGGGTGCAAACCTTGCTGAGATGACCGAAATCGGTCTTCCGGTACCACAGGGATTTACCATCACAACAGAGGCTTGTACTCAGTATTATGAGGATGGACGCAAGATTAACGATGAAATTATGGCTCAGGCTATGGAAGGTGTAGCTTGGATGGAGAAAGAGA
>JBJENM010000102.1:0-10097 GCA_051880175.1 Agathobacter sp.
AGATCGTATTAGGACAAGACCTTGATGAAAAAGAATTTATCTTGGATATTCTTGTTCGAATGAATGACAACACCATTCTTAACCTCGAAATGCAGGTTGTCAATCTGCATAATTGGATAGAACGTTCCATGAGTTACCTATGCCGCACTTTCGACAATCTTGATCACGGAGAGAACTATACCAATGTCAGACCTGCCATTCAAATTGGCTTGCTGGATTACACCCTCTTTTCTGAAGCGCCTGAATTCTATGCCACCTACTATCTTATGAATGAAAAAACTCATCAAAAATATAGTGACAAACTTCGCTTATCCGTGCTAGACTTAACCAGAATAGATTTGGCGACCGAGGAAGACAAGCTCTACGGAATTGATCACTGGGCTTCCCTCTTTAAGGCACAAACATGGGAGGAACTCAAAATGCTCGCACAAGATGACAAAGTAATGACTGATGCTGTATCCACCATATATGACATTACGCAGGACTCTATTTTGCGCCAGGAGATTCGTGCCCGCGATGAACGAATTGCTTTAGAAAACCATTTAAAGAATGAAGCGGATAAAGCAAAAAAGGAAACTGCTGAAGCAAAAAAAGAAACCGCTGAAGCAAAAAAAGAAACCGCTGAAGCAAAAAAAGAAACCGCTGAAGCAAAAAAAGAAACTGCAATAATTAAACAGCAGTTAGAAGAAAAAAATCAATATATTTCAGAACAATCTAAGCGCATTGCGGAACTTGAGAAGGCGCTTAAAGAATTGCAGAAATAGACTATGGTCCTTTTAAAAATAATAGCCTTCAGACATCTGCGCATTGCATTTGTCCGAAGGCTATTTGTCTTAAATTCCTGTTGTATTTACAGTTACCTTATCCAGATGCCAAATGTCATCTACATATTCCTGAATCGTACGATCAGAAGAGAACTTACCAACATGAGCGACATTTAAAATTGCACTCTTTGCCCAGGCTGAAGGATTTTTGTAATATTCCTCAATCTTCTTCTGTGCATTTGCATAAGCACGGAAGTCTGCAAGAATGAAGTAACGGTCCGCTACCTGTCCCGGCTGTGGGTTAAGGAGTGAATTATACAACTCCCGGAAGAGCTCACGATCGTTCTGTGAGTAGGTTCCGTCAACCATCTGATTTAATACTCTTCTTACATCTCCATCATTGTTGTAAACATCGTATGGATTGTAGTCACGGCGCTGCTCATGTCCGATTACTTCGTCTGCGCTCATACCAAAGATAAAGATATTGTCTGCTCCGACCTCATCGTACATCTCAACATTTGCTCCGTCCATGGTTCCGATGGTAAGGGCACCATTCAACATAAATTTCATATTACCGGTTCCGGAAGCTTCCTTGCTTGCGGTAGAAATCTGTTCGCTGACATCTGCTGCCGCAAAAATCCACTCTGCAATAGATACGCGGTAATCTTCGATGAATACGACTTTGATTTTTCCGTTAATGGAAGCATCATTGTTGATGACGTCCGCCACGTTATTAATCAGCTTAATCGTCTGCTTAGCGGTACGATATCCTGCAGCTGCCTTTGCACCAAAAATGAAGGTTCTTGGATAGAAGTCCATATTTGGGTTATCCTTGATCTGATTGTACAGATACATCACGTGCAGGATGTTAAGAAGCTGTCTCTTGTATTCATGCAATCTCTTGACCTGTACATCAAAAATAGAGTTTGGATCTACATCGATTCCGTTATGCTCCTTGATATACTTTGCCAGGCGAACCTTGTTCTGATGCTTGATTTCCATGAACTCCTTCTGAGCCTTAGCATCTCCTGCGATTGCAACAAGCTTTTCTGTCTTAGAAAGATTGGTGATCCAATCCTTTCCGCAGTTCTTCGTTACCCAGTCTGCAAGAAGTGGGTTCGCATGTGCAAGGAAACGTCTCTGGGTAATTCCGTTTGTCTTGTTGTTGAATTTCTCCGGGAACATTTCATAGAAGTCCCGAAGCTCCTGCTTCTTTAAGATTTCTGTATGAAGAGCAGCTACACCATTTACAGAATAACCTGCGCAGATTGCAAGGTGTGCCATCTTCACCTGACCATCCCAAAGAATTGCCATTCTGCGAACTCTATCGTTATCTCCAGGGAATTTATTCTGAATATCAATCACAAATCTGCGGTTGATTTCTTCCACAATCTGGTATACACGAGGAAGAAGGCTCTTAAAGATTTCAATTGGCCATTTTTCCAAAGCCTCTGCCATAATCGTATGGTTGGTATATGCAACACAGTGAGTGGTAATATCCCATGCCTCATCCCAGCTTAGACCCTCCTCGTCCACGAGAATTCTCATAAGCTCTGCAACGGTAACCGTTGGATGTGTATCATTCATCTGGAATACAACCTTCTTTGGAAGGTCATGGATATCCGTATGTGTCTTTTTAAACTTTGCAAGCGCTCTCTGAATACTTGCAGATACGAAGAAGTACTGCTGCTTTAAGCGAAGCTCTTTTCCTTTTCTGTGATTATCATTCGGATAAAGAACCTCAACAAGGTTTCTTGCAAGATTCTCCTGCTCAACAGCCTTCTCATAGTCTCCGGAGTCAAAGGATGAAAGCTTGAATTCCTCTGTCGGCTCAGCATCCCAGATAATCAGGGAATCTACCACATGATTGTTATAGCCGACGATTGGCATATCATATGCAACTGCAAGCACAGACTGGTAATTCTCATGAACAAACCTCATGTTTCCTTCTCCATCTGCGGTCTCACGAACATTTCCGCCAAATTTTACTTCGTAGGTGTACTCCGGTCTGCGAAGCTCAAAGGGATAGCCATTCTTTAACCAGTTATCCGGCACCTCAACCTGGAAACCGTCAATAATCTGCTGCTTGAACATTCCATAGCGGTAACGAATTCCGCAACCGTAGGCTGCATAGCCAAGGGATGCAAGGGAATCCATAAAGCAGGCTGCCAGTCTTCCAAGACCTCCATTACCAAGTGCCGGGTCCGGCTCCTGATCCTCGATTACGGAAATATCAAGACCGATCTCCTTTAAAGCCTCCTCAACCTCTTTATATGCACAAAGGTTGATTAAATTGTTGCCAAGGGCACGACCCATCAAAAACTCCATGGACATATAATAAACTGTCTTTGGATCCTGCTTATCAAAAGCCTGCTGGGTTGCCATCCACTCATCCATGACCACATCTTTTACTGCATAGGAAACCGCCTGAAATAATTCCTGCTGGGTTGCTTCCTCCAAAGTCTTGCGATACATGGACTTTACATTGTCTGTTACTGTCTTAACAAACGCCTTTTTACTAAACACCTTATCTCTCAAAACGAGTCCTCCATCTCTTTTTCAATTTCCCCCGATATACAAATTCGTGACTATTGTACCATTCTTTATCTGTAAGGTCAAAGATTCTAAGTAAAAAAATGGTATTATTTTTTAAAAAATTACAGAGATGGATATTCATATAGCCATTGGCTACCTCTTCTCCCATGGATTTTTGAAATACATTTTTTCTGGTAATTGCGAACCGATTTGGTTCAGATTGTCGCTTATTGCGATAGAATTGGGCGCAGTATGCGCCTGTTTTGAATTTTCCTCTTAAAGTGCCACAAAAAGTGCATTCACTTCTTCGAGTGTTTTTGCACTTGCCACATTTTTAAGAAGATTATTTAGAATTTTAGAATCTGTGATTGCATCAAGCTTCTCATTCTGTTCTGCAGTCAATTCTCCCAGGTTTGAAATAAGCACACGGATAGAGGAACGCTCTCCCTCGATCTTACCGGCGCTATATTCATCTTTCATCATCTCTTCTAACAACATATAGCGGTTCTCCATCTCTCTGCTTGCTTTTACCTTGACCACAGTATTCTGCAATCGTTCTACTAATTTGTCCTCGTAATCCGCAGTACTTTCTTCAAGCCCTGCTCCTACGTATTTTAAAAACTTCACCAGTTGTTCTGGAACCTCGTCCTTATTTCTCCCCTTTGTACTCAGCAGTATTGTATGTACACCATCATTGTACAGATACTCCGGAGCTTCTACAAGTTGCATCCGGCCGGTATACCGATACAATCCCAATCCGATCGGATCAAAATCGCAGATAAATATCACATAACATTCTGGTAGTTTTTCATACCCCAGGCCGCTGGAAAGTATCTCCATATCCATCTGGCTGTGATAGTACCTCGCCCTCTTGATAATTTCCCGATCTGCAACCTGCATCTCCACGTTAAAATGCCGATTGTCCGGATCTTTTGCATACACATCCAGTCGTACACCTTTATATTCCGGATGATATATCAGGCTCTTTTCAGTACTAACATCCACTCGTTCTATCGGAAATCCAAGTGTACATTCCAACACATCCTTGCAGTTGTCCGCGTCCATCATAACAGCTGCGAACATAAAGTTATCTTTAAACGTAAGTTCCTGTAATGTCTTTCTATCTCCCATACGAATTCTCCTTTGCAATTTGTTCAAAAACCGCTTGGGATGAAGTATGGTAACCTTTTATTGGTTCTTTATTATATCATTCCGAAAAACGAGATGTCAACGCGCGAAATGCGCATTGGTAGGTAGATATTCATATGTCAATTCACTCTCTTAATTATCTCCCAAATTCCCTATTTCTATCCGCACATCCGTAAATTCTGCATTCCAATACAAATATGCACCCTCGTAGGCATCCTTGTCCTCATTGAAATAGGTTAACGTTGCCCAATACAGCTTTTCTTCCTCTAGAAATCCAATCGGGCAATCCATTTCAAAAACCACTTCACTTCCTGACATTTCACTCACAGATACGGTTCCTTTCACTTTATCCTTCCCCAAAAGATAATTGAACTGCCACATATCCAAAGAAATAGTTGCCTGTACCGCAGTTGTTTTATCCCCTGTAATTTTCCCATTTACTGACCGTCTGACGTGCTTTGGCAGCGGCAGAAAAAGTACAAAAAGCACAAGTACCACGAATGCAATTACAAAGCATAACACTTTCTTTGCTTTTCCAGACATCATAGATTCCCCTCTCTGCCGCTTTCCCATTTTACATCTGTCTAATGAAATGATATGTCAAAAAGCTCTAAGGAGCAAGGCTTTTGTACAAATTCTTCTGGTATTCATATCCACCGCGATCCTTCATAGGGATATATGTTGATTTATCTTTGCTTTCAATATCTTCGATGAGCATTTGCGCATAATCTTCTTCATTATCTAAAATGTAATAATAATCATCAATACCTTGTTCTTTATAGAAATTATCAAAGATCGTGTACGCTATATCTTCAAATTCTTCAACTTCTTTACTAGTTAGATATTGCTTACCATTTTGGGATTCATTATCTATTATATTTACAGCCTCTTCATATGTATAACCTTGTTCTGTTAATTTATAAAAATAGTTCATATATCTAATGTAAAGTTCTAAAACATTATCAAATATATCTCCAGTTAAATTATTATTATCTTTATCTTTCAATCTAATCCAGTATTCCATACCATAATTGTTATCAGAAATTTTATCCATATATGGTTCATTATTATATCTAACATATTTATCAGCACATAATGACAAGAACATATAACCAAACATTTTTTTAGTATCACCATTACAACTATCGATAAGAAGTCTTCTTGAACCATCCTTAGGTAACCCAATGAATTCTTTCATCATTTCTAAACGCCTATTTGGATCAGTATCATGAATTTCTTCAAGTTCATATCCACAAATGTTAATAAATTCATATAAATTATTAAATCTCCATTGATTAAAAGATTCTTCATCCGATAACACTTTCCCATTATGTGTAACACTATTTGTATAGTATCCATCGAATAAATGATCCATGTCAGCAACAAATGCATCTTCACTGCCAGATGGCGTACTATTCATCTCATCCGCGCCGATAGTATTATCCGAAGGCTGATCGCTAATCGTATTATCTGCCTCTATACCTGCTGCAACAGAAGCATTGCTGCTATCACTATGCTCATTTGGTTCACTTGGAAATGCAATTCCCAATAAAACAACTGTTCCAACCGCACCAATTCCGATTAATATGTTTCTTATTTTATTATTAGATATTCCCTTTTTATCTTGTGTCATAAAATACCTGCTTTCATTTTCCCCTGTGTAAACTTTATTGCGATTTATCGTTATTATTATACGATTTTTGTAATTATTATGCAACGATTATTCATACTATAATTAGTGACAATTATAAGTATGAAGGAATGAAAAAAATGGATGTGTTAGAGCGGATTGTTGAATTGAGAAAATCAAGAAATTGGACTGAATATCAGCTGTCAGAGCGCTCCGGTGTTCCGCAGTCAACGATCTCATCCTGGTATCGGAAGCATATGACTCCTACCGTTTCATCTTTGGAAAAAATCTGTGATGCATTCGGTATTTCTCTCTCTCAATTTTTTATGGATGAAAGAAATACTCCAATATGTCTTACACCTAAACAGGAACAGCTTTTAAATGCAAGTATTAAACTAAGTGCAGAGCAATTTGATGCCCTTCTTCACTTTATTGAAACATTATAGTAATTTTACTTCCACAAAAGGAAAAGGAGATTGACCGCTCTTGGTCAATCTCCTTTTTTATCATGAGCTTATATATTACATTTGAAGTGGTTCCTCATGTAAATTTTCATTATAAATAAATCTTGCCCATTCCTCTACCGAATCATGCATTGCCAACTCTGGACTTTGCCGTAATGCAGTTGAAAAATAAGAATCCCGAACAGCACAATGTGCCTGTATTTCGCTCATTTGATATTCCAGCATAAGGCATTCTTTTACTAAAGCTTTAAATTCTTTCATCTCACCTTTTACCATGCTGTTCACCTTCTTTCAATTTTATTCTCTACTGCTTCTCAACAGAAAGCTTTACATTTTCCCCATTGATGCTCCATTCCTTCTCATATCCGGAAAGCTTACCCTCGTTTACGGAAACGCCAAGCACTTCCTTCATGATGGAGTCTCCATATTTTGCAAAAATTCCGGAAACCTTTTCGTCTGCTACAAATCCAATTGCAATATGATCCATAACTTCGAATCCGGCCTCCTTACGCATGGTCTGAATCTTGCTTACAAGCTCGCGGACAAAGCCTTCCTCAAGAAGCTCCTCTGTCATATTGGTATCCAGCACTACGGTTACACCGTGGTCGCTTCCGGATACAAAGCCCTCCATCTGAGCGGCTTCAATCAAAAGATCCTCCTCGGTAAGCTTCTCTGCTACACCATCCACAGTGATGGTAAGTGCGCCGGTAGCATTTAACTCCTTCATTGCTTCCTGACCGTTTAATGCTGCAAGGATTTCCTTAACAGCATTGATGTTCTTACCGAAACGGCGTCCCAAAGTCTTAAGCTGTGGCTTGAAGGTGTAGTTGGTAAGTGCGCTTACATCATCGGTAGCTTCGATTTCTTTTACATTCAACTCGTCGCGGATGATATCCAGATAGAACTGTGAAAGCTCTTCCTCTGCCTTTACATAGATCTTTGCGATTGGCTGACGGTTCTTGATATTTGCCTCGTTACGGCAGGCACGACCAAGAACAACTGCCTCAAGAACAACCTCCATATCCTCTTCAAGCTTCTTGTCAATCATCTTCTCATCCACAACCGGATAGTCGCACAAATGAACACTCTCAGGAGCATTTGCATCCAGTGAGCATACCAGATTGCGGTAGATATCCTCTGTCATGAACGGAATCATTGGAGCGGAAGCCTTTGCAATGGTTACAAGGGCGGTATAAAGCGTCATGTAAGCATTGATCTTATCCTGCTCCATTCCCTTTGCCCAGAAGCGCTCACGGGAGCGGCGGACATACCAGTTACTCATCTCGTCAACGAAATCCTCTAAGGCTCTTGCAGCCTCCGGGATACGATAGTTGGAAAGGTTCTCGTCGCAGGCTGCAACTGCTGAATTTAACTTTGACAGTAACCACTTATCCATAACGGTAAGCTTTTCGTAATCCAAGCTATACTTTGTTGCATCGAAGTTGTCAATATTTGCATAAAGCACGAAAAATGCGTAGGTGTTCCACAGGGTTCCCATGAACTTACGCTGTCCTTCCTGCACAAGCTTTCCGGAAAAACGCTTTGGAATCCATGGAGCACTTGCGGTATAGAAATACCAACGGATGGCATCTGCGCCGTAGGTCTGTAATGCTTCGAAAGGATCTACTGCATTTCCCTTAGACTTACTCATCTTCTGTCCGTTCTCGTCCTGTACATGTCCAAGTACGATGACATTCTCATAAGGAGCCTTGTTGAAAAGTAAGGTAGACTCTGCCATCAGGGAATGGAACCATCCACGGGTCTGGTCAACCGCCTCTGAAATGAACTGTGCCGGGAACTGCTGCTCAAAGAGCTCCTTATTTTCAAACGGATAGTGATGCTGTGCAAACGGCATTGCTCCGGAGTCGAACCAGCAGTCAAGTACCTCCGGTACACGGTGCATTACGCCGCCACAGTCCGGACACTTCATGGTTACTTCATCGATATATGGTCTGTGAAGCTCCACTTCTGCTGCCTTAGGGTCACCGGCGCGCTCTGCAAGCTCTGCCCTGCTTCCGATACACTCCTGATGTCCGCAGTCGCACTCCCAGATATTCAGTGGAGTTCCCCAGTAACGGTTACGGGAAATTGCCCAGTCCTGAATATTTTCAAGCCAGTTTCCAAAACGGCCGGAGCCGATGGATTCCGGAATCCAGTTAACCGTATTGTTATTTCTTACCAGATCATCCTTTACTGCAGTCTCCTTGATGTACCAGGACTCTCTTGCATAGTAGATGAGTGGCTTATCACATCTCCAGCAGTGTGGATATTCATGCTCGAATTTCGGAGCGTCAAAAAGCTGAGCTCTTGCATCCAGATTCTTCAAAACCTCCGGATCTGCGTCTTTTACCCACATTCCTGCGAATGGAGTCTCAGCAGTAAGCTCACCCTTTCCATCCACGAACTGTACGAATGGAAGGTCGTAATTACGTCCTACATTTGCATCGTCCTCACCAAATGCAGGAGCGATGTGTACGATACCTGTACCATCAGACATGGTAACATAATTGTCACAGGTTACATAGAAGCCCTTCTTGTTCTGCTTGTCGGCAACTGCCTTTGCACACTCGAACAGCGGCTCATATTCCTTGTATTCCAAGTCTTTTCCGACAAAAGTCTCAAGAACCTCATATGCTGCAATTGCAGGAATACCAGCCTCCTCATCTGCCTTCTTTGCAAGCTTTCCGAGAACGGTGTCAAGGAGTGCCTGTGCCATATAGTAGGTGTAACCATCCGCAGCCTTTACCTTTACATAGGTATCCTCCGGGTTTACGCAAAGAGCGACATTACTTGGAAGTGTCCAAGGGGTTGTGGTCCATGCAAGGAAATAGGCATCTTCCCCTACCACCTTGAAGCGAACGATTGCAGAACGCTCCTTTACGGTCTTATATCCCTGGGAAACCTCTGCGGTGGAAAGAGGAGTACCACAGCGTGGACAATAAGGAACAATCTTAAATCCCTTGTATAAAAGTCCCTTGTTCCAGATTTCTTTTAAAGCCCACCACTCGGACTCGATAAAGTTGTCATCATAGGTGACATATGGATCGTCCATATCTGCCCAGAAACCAACGGTGCCGGAGAAATCCTCCCACATTCCCTTATATTTCCATACAGACTCTTTACATTTCTTAATGAATGGCTCCATACCATATTCTTCGATCTGCTCTTTTCCGTTTAAGCCAAGAAGCTTCTCAACCTCCAGCTCCACCGGAAGACCATGGGTGTCCCATCCGGCCTTACGCGGCACATACTTTCCCTTCATGGTCTGGAATCTCGGAATCATGTCCTTGATGGTACGGGTCTCAACGTGTCCGATATGGGGCTTTCCGTTTGCGGTTGGAGGTCCGTCGTAAAAGGTATAGGTCTCGCCTTCCTTTTTATTCTTCTCCAGAGATTTGTTGAAAATGTCATTTTCGCGCCAGAATTTTTCAACTTCTTTTTCGCGCTCAACGAAGTTCATGTTGGTGTCGACTTTGTTGTACATAGTTCCCTCCTAAAAATAAATAAAAAAGTGTGCTGAACACACTCTCAGCTCCCCTGCCCCTCAATCTTGAG
>JBJENM010000103.1:0-2257 GCA_051880175.1 Agathobacter sp.
AACAAACTTAATATAGCTGGAAGATGAATTTACACACAAATATGGACTTGACTGCGAATTGTATTATTTTGAAGAGCTGATTTCGCTGTATACCTAATATTTGTGATTTTTTAGGTACAGGCTAAAATTGATCTGGCGAAAACATACAATCGACCATAAAAAGCGCTTAAAATGATGCTTTTTTCATAGATTTTAGGTACTGGAAGAAAATCAACCGGCGAAATTATACAATTTATCAATCAAGCATGAAACAGACCCCACTTTCGTTTGTAAAAGCGTTTAAACGTTCTGATTTCAAATAGCACAATTCATTCATAGACACACAAAAGTAAAATGGATTTATTTTTTTAATTCTTCCAACAGAGCAGCTTTTCTTGTTCCAAGCAAAAGCTGCTCTTTGTATATCTCATACTTCTCCACTTCATGTTCTGACAAAAACATTGCCGCATTGGGGGTGATGGTAAGCTCTGTGACAAATACCACCATTTCCTGTCCGTTTTGGAATGCATCCTCCATAAATGTAAAGGCATGTTCCAATTCCGCCTTCACGGAAGCTTCCACTTCTTCTAATGCATCCTTTTGCGCCGTAAATGGAGTTCTTACCAAATCAAAGGCTTCTTTGGGCTCCATACGAGATGTCAGTCCTTCTTTTGCCGCTTCTATATCCAAAATCAACTGCTTTTTTCGCAGAGCGTCTTCTTTTGTCAAAAGCTCCGCCCGCAGCTGCTCTTCGTACTGCTGCCGCATCCTCTCCACAAGCGTTGTATAACAGGTTTCCACATTCTCCGTTGTTTCAATCTGCTTTCGGTATTCCTTTAGAAAGGCAAACCACATATCGGTACGGTAGCGCTGTTTTCCGTACTCCTCCAGCCGGTTGGTAAGTCCCTGCAAAAGAAGATTTACGACAGCAAGACGCTCATCAAATGCCGCATCAAACAGTCTTGCATATACCTGTGTCGGAACCCTGCCTTCCAAAATCTCTGCAATCCTATAATCATCCTCGTATTTTTGATACAGTTCGAAAAATGCCGCTGCATCCTCTGCGATATCCTTATGATGCAAAAATTCACCTACAACTTCCTCCGTTACCGGAATGGAAAGCTCTTTATAGGCATCCATCAGATTGCTTAAATCCTCCCAGCCTCTTGCCGTCACAAAATGCATCCCATCTACATCGGTTTCCACGCGGTAAAAATGGTTTGGTTTTAACTCCAGATAGCTTAGTATGGCATCATTGATATGCTGTGCTCTTGCATATTCCTTCCACACGTTAAGATCTGCTTCCACACTCATATACCGCACACGGTCAAGCGTTACCATATCAAAATCCCGCACCGATTTGTTATACTCCGGTGGATTTCCTGCCGCAACAATGATCCAGCCCTTAGGAATTTCCTGATTTCCAAAGGTCTTGCACTGCAAAAACTGTAGCATCGTCGGCGCTAATGTCTCCGATACACAGTTAATCTCATCGATGAAAAGGATTCCCTCCTTCAGACCGGTCTCTCTCATTTTCCGGTAGATACTGGCGATGATTTCACTCATGGTGTATTCCGTTATCGAATAGCTTTTTCCCTCAAATTCCTCCTCTGTAATAAGGGGCAGTCCCACCGCAGACTGTCTGGTATGGTGGGTGATGGTATAGGCCACAAGCCCAATTCCACACTCCCTTGCAATCTGCTCCATGATCTGTGTCTTCCCGATTCCCGGAGCCCCGATTAGAAGTAATGGGCGCTGTCTGACGGAAGGAATGATATATTCCCCCTGCTCATCCTTTTTCAAATACGCCTGTACCGTATTCTTTATTTCCTGCTTTGCCTGCTTAATATTCATTTCGCTCCTCCAAATTCTTCCGGTAGCAGCCGGAGACGAATCGCCCATGCCGGCACATTCTCTTCCTCATAATCCTCTAAAAATAAAAAAGCTGTTTTATAGCTTGGCCGCTTCTTGGGATAGATTCCTTTTCCGTCCGTAAAATATAGTAGACCGGACAGATCCTTTAGTTTTTTCGATTCTATCAATTCATCCACATAGGAGAAAGCCGGGCGGAAATCCGTTCCTCCCCCGCCCACAATCGTAAAACGATTCATGAGCGCCTCAATTTCTGCTTCGCAGTGGATTTCTTCATCCATCTGCACCTGATTGTCACATTGGATAATGTGTACCCTGCTCTTTGTAAAAAAGCTGTCTGCCTCCGTAAGGATGGAAAATGTCTCCTTCAAAAAATTTGAAATCAGTTCTCCGCTGGTGGAGTAGC
>JBJENM010000104.1:0-9957 GCA_051880175.1 Agathobacter sp.
AAAGAAGAATAAAATTTTAAAAGAAAACGCATAGAAGCGTCCCGTCAGGTTGGTGACTTGGAGGGACGCTTTTTACGTGTGCGCTTTTGGCTAATCTCTACTCTACCCAAATATTAAAAAAAATGATATAATAATCTCCTATTTCAGATTGCTGCTTCGAACTGAATTTGCATATTCCATTCAGAACCCGCTTTCGCTTGTAAAAAGCGTAACAGTACTAAATTCGCAATAAATTGCTCATTAAGTGCTGACGCTTTTTAAACGTTCTGATTTGGAATAGCAAAATTCAGTTCGAAGCAGCAATCTGGAAACAGTAGATAAAGATAATTTTTTCATTGATGCAAGGAGTACGCGAAATGTCTTTTGTACATCTTCATACCCATACGGAGTATAGCCTGCTGGATGGCTCCAATAAAATAAAAGATTATGTTGCCCGGGTGAAAGAGCTTGGGATGAATAGCGCTGCCATCACGGACCACGGCAATATGTATGGCGTGATCGAATTCTATAAGACTGCAAAAGCAGCAGGAATCAATCCGATTATCGGATGTGAAGTGTATGTCGCACCGAATTCCAGATTCGACCGTGAGACAAGTCATGGGGACGACAGGTATTACCATTTGATTCTTCTGGCAGAGAACAATACCGGATATAACAATCTTATGAAGATTGTATCTGTTGGATTTACAGAAGGCTATTACTACAGACCGCGGGTGGATTTTGAAACCTTGGAAAAATATCACGAGGGCTTAATCTGTCTTTCTGCCTGTCTTGCCGGAGAAATTCCAAGAAATATTGTCCGGGGCTTTTATGAAGAAGCAAAAGCGGTGGCAAAAAAATATCAGGATTGTTTTGGAAAAGGGAACTATTTCTTAGAACTGCAGAATCATGGAATTGCGGAACAGCAGATGGTAAACCAGCAGCTTGTGCGTATGAGTGAGGAGCTGGGCATTGAGCTGGTCTGCACGAATGACTGCCATTATACCTACGATAGTGATGTGGAAGCCCACGATGTGCTTCTTTGTATCCAGACAGGGAAAAAGGTCAGCGATGAGGACCGCATGCGCTACGATGGTGGACAGTATTATGTAAAGAGTGAGGAGGAGATGAAAGCTCTTTTCCCATACGCCCTTTCCGCAGTAGAGAATACCCAGAAAATCGCAGACCGCTGTCATGTGGAGATTGAGTTTGGCAATTACAAGATTCCAAAATATCAGGTGCCGGAGGGGTATTCCAGTGCATGGGAATTCTTGAACCACCTTTGTGAGGAAGGATTCAAGGAAAAATATACCTTAAATGAAGAGTACGATGAAAACCAGAAAAAGGAAATCTATGATGCGATGCAGTATGAGCTTGGCATCATCCAGAAAATGGGATTCGTAGAGTACATTCTGATTGTCTGGGATTATATCAACTGGTGCAGAAATCATGACTGCTGGGTAGGACCGGGACGAGGCTCTGCGGCGGGCAGCCGGGTATGCTACTGTACCGGAATCACAAATATCGATCCGGTAAAATACAGTCTGCTTTTCGAGCGTTTCTTAAATCCGGAGCGTGTATCCATGCCGGATATCGACGTGGATTTCGAATACGCGGAACGCTACCGGGCCATCGAGTATGTGCAGGAAAAATACGGGAATGATTCCGTGACCCAGATTGTTACCTTTGGAACCATGGCTGCAAGGGGAGTCATCAAAGCAGTGGGAAAAGCCCTTGATTTTCCGTATTCCCAGATGGATCAGCTGGCAAAGATGGTTCCGATGGAACTGAATATCACAATTGATAGGGCGCTCCAGATGAATCCGGAGCTTCGGGGCATCTACGAAAGTGATCCTGCGATTCATGATCTGATCGACATGAGCAGGAAGCTGGAAGGACTGCCGAACCATACCTCTGTACATGCAGCCGGGGTGGTAATCTATCCCGGAATAGCAAGCGACTATGTTCCTCTGGGCCGGGCAAACGACGGAAGCCCAACAGCGGAATATAATATGGTACAGCTTGAGGAACTGGGACTCCTTAAGATGGACTTTCTTGGCCTTCGCACCCTGACCGTGCTTAAGGATGCGGTAAAAAATATTAAGGCATCCACCGGAAAGGATATCGATATCGACCATATTGATATGAATGATAAGGCGGTTCTTGATTTTATCGGAACGGGAAAGACAGAAGGTGTGTTCCAGTTAGAATCCTCCGGAATGCAGAACTTCATGAAGGAATTAAAGCCTCAGAATTTTGAGGATATCGTGGCCGGAATTTCTTTGTACCGTCCGGGACCTATGGATTTTATTCCAAACTATATCAAGGGAAAAAATGATCAGGATGCCATCACCTATGTCACTCCGGAGCTGAAAAGCATATTGGAACCAACCTATGGCTGTATCGTATACCAGGAGCAGGTAATGCAGATCGTGCAAAAGCTGGCGGGATACACCATGGGGCAGGCAGATAACATCCGCCGTGCCATGAGTAAGAAAAAGCAGTATGTCATCGACGCAGAACGGAAAAGCTTTGTATATGGGGATGAAGAGCGAGGTATCAAGGGCTGTGTTGCAAACGGCATTACGGAGGAAGCTGCCAACAGCATCTACGATTCCATGGTGGATTTTGCAAAATATGCATTCAATAAGTCCCATGCTGCGGCCTATGCAGTTATCAGCATGCAGACCGCATGGTTGAAATACTATTATCCGGTAGAGTTTATGGCAGCACTTATGACTTCTGTCATTGATAACTCTGCGAAGGCATCGGAATATCTGTATCATTGTAAGACCATGGGAATCAAGGTGCTTCCTCCGGATATCAATGTGGGACAGGGCGAGTTTACCGCGGAGGGGGATCATATCCGATACGGTCTCTATGCAATTAAGTCCCTTGGAAGACCGGTGATTGATCGAATTATTGAGGAACGAGAGCTGGGAGGTCCATACAGAACCTTACAGGATTTCATTCAAAGAACTACGGACCGTGACATCAATAAGCGCGCCGTTGAGAACCTGATTAAAGCAGGCGCCTGTGACAGCTTAGACGGAACAAGAAAACAGATGGTGGCAGTATATGCAACCATCATTGACCAGACCGCCTCACAGAAGAAATCCATGATGTCCGGTCAGATGAGCCTGTTTGATCTGGTTCCGGAGGAAGAGCGTCAGGATTTCGAGGTAAAATACCCTGCGGTGGGTGAGTTTGAGAAGGAAGTACTGCTGGGCTTTGAAAAAGAAGTGCTGGGAATCTATTTAAGCGGTCATCCGCTGGAGGAATACACGGAAAAGCTTCAAAAGAATGTTACTGCAAGCACAACGGATTTCATAAGAGATGAAGAAACCGGTGCAGTGAAGGTTTTAGACAATGCAGCGGTGGTTGTGGGTGGAATGATTTCCGATAAGACGGTAAAGTTTACCAAGAATAATCAGGCAATGGCCTTTATTGAGCTTGAGGATATGACGGGCTCCGTGGAAGTGATTATTTTCCCAAAGACCTACGAGAAATATCAGCATGCCCTTACTATGGACAACAAAATTTTTGTGGTTGGCCGGGCTACCATTGAGGATGAGCAGAATGGAAAAATCATCTGCGAGAGAATCGTTCCTTTCGAGGAGACCTGCAAAGAGCTTTGGCTTCAGTTTGTGACAATGAATGAGTTCCAGCAGAAGCAGCAGGAGCTTTTTGAGATACTAAGGGAATCCGACGGCATGGATGAGATTGTGGTGTATGTTGCAAATCCAAAATCCTTAAAACGATACGGAAAAAATTACATCGTAGATGCCAATCCAGAGCTTTTGGCAAAATTATATGACTTTTTAGGCGAAAAAAATGTAAAATGTGTGGAAAAGAATATTGAAAACAAGGCTTAAAGAGTTTACAATATACAAGGGCTTAGATTGAGAAAAATTTAACGATATATTCAGGAGGATATAGCAATGGCAAAAGAAATCAATACAATTGGTGTACTTACCAGCGGTGGAGACGCACCGGGAATGAATGCTGCAATTCGTGCGGTTGTTCGTGAGGCTCTTCACAGGGGCAAGAAAGTAAAGGGTATCAAAAGAGGATATGCAGGTCTTTTGAACGAAGAAATCATTGACATGGATGCAAAGAGTGTATCTGATACCATTTCACGTGGTGGTACCGTTTTGCAGACTGCTCGTTGCTTGGAATTTACCACTCCGGAAGGTCAGGCAAGAGGTGCTGAAATCTGCAGAAAGCATGGAATTGATGCAATTGTAGTTATCGGTGGAGACGGATCCTTCAAGGGTGCCCAGAAGCTTGCTGCACTTGGAATCAATACGGTAGGTCTTCCTGGAACAATCGATTTGGATATTGCCTGCACAGATTATACCATTGGTTTTGATACGGCATGTAATACAGCAATGGAAGCGATTGATAAGGTACGTGATACTTCAACCTCCCATGAGAGATGCTCCATCATCGAGGTTATGGGACGTGGAGCCGGATATATTGCATTATGGTGTGGTCTTGCAAACGGAGCAGAGGAAATTCTTCTTCCGGAAAAATATGATCATGATGAAAGCCGCCTGATTGAGCAGGTAAAGCATGCGCATGATATGGGCAAGCAGCATTACATTATCATCAACGCAGAGGGTGTTGGTGATTCCCAGAATATGGCAAAGCGTATTGAAGAAGCTACCGGAATCGAGACAAGAGCAACAATCCTTGGACATATGCAGCGTGGTGGAAGTCCAACCTGTAAGGATCGTGTGTATGCAACCACGATGGGAGCGATGGCAGTGAAACTTCTCTGTGAAGGAAAATCAAATCGCGTAATTGCTCATAAGAACGGAGACTTCGTGGATTATGATATCGATGAAGCTCTTGCAATGCAGAAGGATATTCCGGAATACATGTACGAGATTTCCAAGAGTCTTGTTTAAAAGAAACTGTAAAAGCTGCCACATGATGCTGTGGCAGCTTTTTTTGAAGGAGAAGGATTCATATGATTACCAGTACGAGTAACCAGCAGATGAAAAATCTATCCCTGCTTATGAAGAAAGCAAAGGAGCGGAAAAGTCAGGGGCTTTTTGTGGTTGAGGGACCCAAGATGTGTTTGGAAGCGCCATTTTCCTGGGTGGATGCTATCTATATATCCGAAAGCTTTTACAAGGACTCTAAGGAATTTAAAAGGCTTGAGGATTATATTGCGGCGGCACAAAGGGAACAGGTAACGGTTCGATATGAGGTGGTATCGGACTCGGTGTTTAAAACCGTATCTGATACACAGACACCCCAGGGAATCCTTGCTGTAGTAAAAATGCCAAGGTACGAGCTTTTTGAACTGCTGAAGGGGGATAAAACCCTGCTTCTTGTGCTGGAAAGCATCCAGGACCCGGGAAATCTTGGCACCATGATACGAACCGGAGAGGGTGCCGGAATTACCGGAATCATTATGAACCAGACCACCGTGGATCTCTTTAATCCAAAGACCATTCGCTCTACCATGGGAAGTATTTACCGTATTCCGTTTTTTATTGCAGAGGATTTGAAAGAAACCATGGAAGAGGTAAAGAGGGCAGGGGTGTCCTTGTATGCAGCACATTTGAAGGGAACCATGTCTTATGATGAACCGGATTATACCAAAGCCTGCGGTTTTCTGATTGGGAACGAGGGCAACGGACTCTCCACAGAAATAGCAGATCTTGCCAGTGAATATATCCGGATTCCTATGGAAGGAAAGGTGGAATCCTTAAATGCGGCGATATCTGCATCCCTTCTGACCTATGAATGCAATCGCCAGAGGAGGTGCCACCTTGCGGATATGGTTTAAGATTTTTAAAGATACACGCATCGTCCATTCCCAGACAATTGAGAATCACAAAAATGATACCAGAACCCATAAGATCTTTGAGGCATTAGAGGAGGCATGTGTGAAGTTTGATCTGGGCAAACCGATTTGGTTAGACAGCAATGTTGCCGAGTTTCAGAGTCATTCTAAAACGAGATTTAGACAGGATAACTTTGTAGAAGAAATTGAGTTTGATTATTTGGAGATGGAAGTATTAGAAGAAGATTAAATTTTTTCATTTTGAATACGTGTTCCTCGGAATGAATTTTGCATATTTGAATCAGAACGTTTAAAAAGCGTCGGCACTTAATGAGCAATGCATTGCGAATTTAGTACCGCTACGCTTTTTACAAACGAGAGTGGGTTCTGATTCAAATATGCAAAAATCATTCTTAGGAACACAAATTTGAAAAGGAATTAAAAAAGTATAAATTTACGCAAAATGTGAGCAAATTTGCATAAGGATATGATATACTTCTATTAGGGGACAAAAAGGAAAGGGTTTTTTACATAATATGCAGGAAGAAATCTTACAGGATGGAATTGACAGCTGGGAGTCTGTCATGTTCCTATACAATTCAGCGCTCAAGGAAGTCGCTACGAAGGTGGAAATATTAAACGACGAGTTCGTGCACCTTCATCATTATAACCCAATTGAATATACAAAATCGAGAATTAAGACACCGGAGAGTATTGTAAAGAAATTAAAGAGACATGGCTATGAAAGTACCATTGAAAATATGGTAAATCACGTGAAGGATATCGCGGGAATCCGTATCGTCTGCTCCTTCACATCGGATATTTACCTGCTCTCAGAGATGATCGGAAAGCAGAATGATCTTACTGTGGTCTCCGTCAAGGATTATATCAAGCATCCAAAGGAAAGCGGATATAAGAGCTTTCATATGCTGGTTACCGTACCGATTTTTATGGCGGATAAAGTCGTTGACACAAAGGTAGAGATACAGATCCGGACAATTGCCATGGATTTCTGGGCATCCTTAGAGCACAAAATCTATTACAAATTTGAGGGTAACGCACCGGAATATATCAGCCATGACCTTCGGGCCTGTGCCAGCATCGTGTCCGAGCTGGATGCAAAGATGCTGCAGCTGAATGAGGCAATTTTAGAAGCAAAGGCAAGACAGGAAGAAGAGAATGAGTGAGTCTACTCATTCTCTTTTTTCTTGTGAAACAGCTTCCCGAACTGATTGAACCAGACCTGGGGAATTGCGAAGCCAAAAATAATTCCAAAAACAATTGCGGCGGCAACCTCAAAGGTCTGCAAGCCCATAGCACCTGACATGGCATGATCACCCCGGAACATATAATATGCGGTGTAATAAATGCCTGCACCGGGAACTAAAGGAAAGATTCCGGAGAGCAGATAAACGGTTGCAGGGGTGCGAAAGATTGCAGCAAAGGCTCTTGACATAACGGTAAGGACAAAGGTTGCAACCACACAGGCAGCAACCTCACTAAAGCCAATCTGTGTGAGCTGGTAGTAGATGATCCAACCCAAAGCACCGGTGAGTCCGCAAAAAACAGTATTCTTTTTCGGTGCAGAAAAAAGAATGGAAAAGGATACAGTTGCAAGGAAAGCAACACAAAACTGAATCAACATCATAACGGAAGTACACCTCCTGCAATTTTCTGACAGATGAATATGGAAATGCAGACACCGACTGCGATGCATAATGCAGTAAGGAGTGCATCAATGAGGTGAATGGTTCCTGACAAATAATCTCCATTATAGAAATCACGAATGGAGGTAGTAAATGCAATTCCGGGAACAAGTGGCATGATTGCACCGATTACAATCTTATCCTGCATAACCGGCAGCCCGGTAAGCAGCACAAGGATACTTAAGACAGTAACCAGCACGCTTGCAAAAACGTTTGAAAGTACGCGGGACACCTTATGGTTGGTAAAAGCATGTAATGCAATCTGTTCCACCAGACCAATCAGGAAGGCAAAAACTGCATCAATAATCTGGCCACCAAATAGGTAAGCGAAAGCGCCGCAGCCCAGCCCGCAACAGAGGATGCGGGTCAGGTTGGAGTATGGGCGGAGACTTTTGCACTCCTCCAATCGGTCCCAGGCATCAATCAGTGAACACTCATGGGTACAAATCTCCCGGGCAAGCTGATTTAAAGCAGTAATTTTGCTAAGGTTTACTCCCCCTAGAGGAACGTGTCGAATCATACTGCAGGAATCTTCCTTATCCTCATTTGCACTTGCAAAAATTCCGTTGGAAAGTACATACACATCAAAATTTTCAATATCATACGCACGTAATATATGAATGACCGTATCTTCAATTCGATAAATTTCAGCTCCGTTTCGAAGCATCTGATCTCCGATTTCAACGGCTAAAGTTAATATTTCTTTTGTATAAGCCATAACAGACCTCGCATATTTATTGTCTCCTACTCAATTTATGCTTATTTTGCACTTGTGTCAACGAGAAAATACGGCATAAATAGGGAAATAGTGCGCATACTTAAGAAAAACGAAAAAAGGAGATGGTTTTATGAAGTGGTATCGTTTATTTTTAATTATCCTCTTAATCGCTGCGGTAGGAGGCGGAGTCTGGTATTGCTGTGGGCTTGCGCAGCAGAATCAAATGGTTTTGGAAGGAACACTGGTTTAGATCATGGGTGCACAGGGAAAAATCTATCTAAAGATCGATGTCCATTCTCTTGTAACGGTGGAAAAAGTCTATCTAAAAGATGTTGCCAAGCTTGAGGGTGTTGAGGAAGAGCTGCTTCGTCAAATCAAGGAAATAGAGCTTTATGAGTTTGAAGCAACAACGAAAAAGCAGATGGTAGTTTTTTCTGTATTAAAAGTGATTGAGCTCATTCATAAAAATTTTCCGGATCTGGACATTGAACCCATGGGGGAAGAGGATTTTATCATAGAATATAAAGGGCAGAAAACAGACAAAGTCTGGCTGGAGAAAATCAAGCTGGCAGCAATCTGTGTGATCACTTTTTTCGGAGCTGCCTTTACGATTATGGCATTTAATAATGATATTTCCATAAACGGAGTATTTGAGCGCTTCTATATGCAGATGGTGGGAAACCAAAAGCCCCAGGTAACGGAGCTGGAGGTCTGCTACAGCATCGGAATCGCCCTGGGGATACTGATTTTTTTTAATCATATAGGAAGAAAAAAGATCACTCCGGACCCCACTCCGATTCAGGTGGAGCTTCGGAAATATGAAAATGATATCAATGAGACCTTTATTGTGAATGCCAGCCGGAAAGGACATAGTGAGGATGTTGATTAGACACATATTGCTGGGGGCCCTGGCCCTGTTTTCCGGAATTGCAGTTTCGGCGGGAACCTTTGCTTTTCTGCTGGTCATCGGTGTAATTCCTCGGATGCTCTGCAAGACCTCTTTGGCAAAACAGGTTATCCGGATTGAAAATGTGATTGTAATGGGAGTCATTTTTGGAGTGATCAGCTCTGTCTATATGTGGGCGTTTCCCATATACGGATGGATTCCCGGACATATCCTTGTTGCGTTTTATGGAATATCGGCGGGAATGTTCGTAGGATGTATTGCGGCTGCCCTGGCGGAAATATTACACACCTTTCCCATTATGTTTCGCAGGATCAGTCTAAAGGTGGGGTTGCCCTGGGTCATGGCAGCCATGGCCTTCGGAAAATTATGCGGCTCTTTGTTTTACTTTATAACCGGATATGGTATAATCGACCTGTGAAAAGGCGGTAGAAAATATGGTTATATCAATTGCAAGACAGAGTGTCATCATAAAGTGTTTAAGGCAGAAATCCGTTTTGATCGGAAATTATGAGTTCTATTATTTGGCGGGGCTGATGGAGCATCTGTTTCATCTGGGGCTTACTTCGGATATGGCGCCGGAGGAACTTTTTTCCATCATTTCAAAGAATTTAGATCAGTTAGAACCCCAAAATGACCAGGAGAAGTACCTGATCAGTCTGGTACGTTTTTATGAGACACTTCCGGACCAGGATGAACAGATGAAGCAGCTGTTTGAGTGGGGATTACAGGAACCGGATATGTGGAAGGTACAGACGAATTATTTCCCGAAATAAGTGCATATTATTTCTACTATTTTACTTTTGTGTGTCTATGAATGAATTTTGCTATTTGAAATCAGAACGTTTAA
>JBJENM010000105.1:0-2237 GCA_051880175.1 Agathobacter sp.
CGGATACCTTTGGCGAGCATACACAGATGACCATTGACATGACACAGGCATACTGTGATGGTTTTCAGACCACACAGGGAAGTGAAGACGGCTGGGGCAAAGAGAGTGTCAATACCATGGTGAAGCATTTCCCTGGCGGAGGAATGGGTGAGGGCGGCCGTGATGCCCATTATGCATATGGAAAATATGCAGTATATCCGGGAAATAATTTTGAGGAACACTTAAAGCCTTTTACACAGGGAGCATTTTCATTGCAGGGAAAAACAAAAAAGGCAAGTGCCGTTATGCCGTATTACACCATTTCCTATGATGTGGACAAAGAAAACGGGGAAAATGTAGGGAACTCTTACAATAAATTCCTGATTGGTGATTTGCTTCGTGAACAGCTCGGCTACGATGGTGTGGTATGTACGGACTGGGGAATTACCCATGATATGGGAAAGACCGAGGAAGAATTTTCCGGAAAATGCTGGGGTGTGGAAACTCTTACGGAAGCAGAGCGGCATCTTAAGGCATTAGAAGCAGGAGTAGACCAGTTCGGTGGAAATAATGATGCAGCCCCTGTATTGGAAGCCTATCATATGCTTTGCGAAAAATATGGAGAAGAAGCTGCCACGGAGCGGTTCCGCCGTTCTGCATACAGGCTGCTTTTAAACATTTTCCGCACAGGATTGTTTGAAAATCCTTATTTGGATTTGGAAGCATCTATGAAAACCGTAGGGTGTCAGGAATTTGTGGAAAAGGGATACCGCTCCCAGCTACGTTCCGTTACCTTGTTAAAAAACAAAGCACAGACGCTGCCTTTACAGACGGGGATCAAAATTTATGTGCCGGATCGTTTTATCAAATCCTATCTGGATTTCATGAGTCATCCGACAGAACCACGAACGATTGTGCCTGCAGGGAAAAAGAATCTGGCAGAAGACTTTTTGCTGGTAGATACACCGGAGGAAGCAGATGCGGCAATCTGCTTTGTGGAATCACCGATCTCCATCGGTTATGACGCAAAGGACAGAGAAAAGGGCGGAAACGGTTATGTGCCGATTACCTTGCAGTATCGCCCTTATCAGGCAGTAACTGCAAGAGAACACAGTATTGCCGGCGGAGATCCACTGGAACAAAGCAATGACCGCAGCTATCAGGGGAAGTGGAATACTGCGGCCAATGAGGCGGATTTGGATATTGTGATAGACACGAAGAAGCGGATGGGAACTAAGCCGGTGGTTACTGTAATCACGCTAAAAAATCCTATGGTTATGGCAGAACTTGAGCCTTATTCCGATGCACTGCTGGTAGAGTATGGTGTGACACCACAGGCAGTCGTGGATGTGATTACCGGAAAATTTACACCGGAAGGTTTGCTGCCGGTACAGATACCGATAGATATGGATACGGTGGAGCGCCAGAAAGAGGATGTGGCATTTGATATGACCTGTTATCAGGATTCTGAGGGACACATCTATGATTTTGGTTATGGCTTAAATTTTGACGGGGTGATCTGTGATGAGAGAACCCGCCGTTATCATAAGTAAGGAGGGTAACAATTATGGGAAAAAAATACGATGAAAAGCTGCTTACAGCATTAAAGCAGCGCCAGAAGGTAGAAGATTATCATGGAGCACCTGTTCTGGTTAAGTATTTGCCGGACAGCGATGAAAGAGGCGCTATGGACCCCCGTCTGTACAATGACCAGAAGAAGGCATTGAAAATGATGGCGTGGATGCCGTCATTTCTGATGAAGATGGATACTTCAGAGAAGGGAATTGCAAATTTGCGGGAAATGTTTAATGGGGTTAAGAGTGTTCCTTGTGTAGAGACCCCTGTTTATATTGAAAGACGTACTGTAGTGGCAGAGGATGGTTACGAGATTCCTGTACGTATCTATAAACGAAATAAAGAGGACCACTGTAAGGGAATTCTTTATTACATTCATGGCGGCGGTTTCTTCGGAGGTTCTCCGGATGTAGTAGAGGAGTCCGTTAAAATGTTTGTGGCAAAATCAGGATTGTGTGCGGTATCACCGGATTACCGTCTTGCTCCGGAGAATCCTTATCCTGTGGGACATCAGGATTGCTATCAGGTGCTGCAGTGGATTTATGAAAATGCAGATTCCTTCGGAGCAGATAAAGAGCATATCTTTGTAGCCGGAGACAGTGCCGGAGGCAATTTGACACAGTACTGTACAACCAGAGATTGGGAAGATGGAAATAGACATGTAAAGGGACAGCTTTTGCTGT
>JBJENM010000106.1:0-9783 GCA_051880175.1 Agathobacter sp.
GGCATCATTAATTCTCCACACTTGCTGCACTTAACTAAAGTTGGAGCAGACATCTTCCAGTTTGCTCTTCTCTTATCTCTTCTACCCTTAGAAGATTTATTCTTTGGACAAATTGACATTTGTTTACACCTCCTTAAACTTGTTAAATATGTCTTGGAAAGCTGCCATTCTTGGATCAAGTTCTGTTCTCTGGCAATCGCAGGCTCCACTATTTAAGTTCGTCCCGCAGACTTTGCAAATTCCTTTGCAATCATCCTTGCACAGAACTTTCATCGGCCAGTTTACCAAAATCTCGGCGTAGACGAATTTTTCTACATCCAGTTCAAACCCAATCAGGTAGTCCATTTCTTCCATCTCTTCATCAATTGCAGAGCCATCCTTGATTGTAAGCTCCTTATTGATCTCGAAATGAACATCTACAGGAACCTCTGTAAGGCACCTGTCGCACGGCATCTTAGCTTCGATGGAAACCTCTCCTGTAATAAACAGCTGTTTATTCTCTCGATTCTCCAAATGAAGTAAAATCGGTGCTTTCTGCGTAATCGGAAAATCACCTAATTTTGATGAAAAAGTAGTCATTTCAAGGTTTACTTCTTCATTTCTTTCTTTATTCACAGATTGTAAAACGTCTGAAATATCGATAATCACAGTATTCTCCCATTCACACCTAGACAATTATACATATGCTATAACTGTTTGTCAACAACAAAAAAATTTTTTTATGCGTTTACCAATGCAACAGTTTCACGGCAGATTGCAAGCTCTTCGTTGGTTGGAATCACACAAACCTTAACCTTGGAGTCCGGAGTTGAGATTACTGTATCTTCACCGCGCTTTCCGTTTGCAGCCTCATCAACCTCAATTCCAAGATATCCAAGATACTCTAAGATCTTGGCCCGGACAAAGCTGGTATTCTCACCGATTCCTGCTGTGAATGCAATTGCGTCCACTCCGTTCATGGCTGCAACATAAGATCCGATATATTTTGCAACCTTATAGCAGAACACTTCTACTGCATTGATTGCAAGTTCATTTCCCTCGTTGAAAGCAGCCTCAAGATCACGGAAGTCAGAGGATACTCTTGACATTCCCTGAACACCGGACTTCTTATTTAATATGTTAAGTACTTCGCCGATGGATAAATTTTCTTTGTTAGCGATAAATTCCACGATGGAAGGATCGATATCTCCGCATCTTGTTCCCATCACAAGACCCTCAAGCGGAGTAAGTCCCATGGAAGTATCTACACAATCTCCATTTAGTACAGCACTGATGGAAGCACCATTTCCAAGATGTGCAACAATAATCTTTGATGCTTTTAAATCCATATTTAAGAACTCAGCAGTTCTTTTTGAAACAAAGCTGTGGCTGGTTCCATGGAATCCGTATCTTCTTACCTTATACTTCTCATAGTATTCATATGGAAGTCCATAAAGATAAGCTTTTTTCGGCATAGTCTGGTGGAAGGCGGTATCAAATACACCAACCATCGGTGTGTTTGGCATCAATTCCTTGCAGGCATCAATTCCGATTAAATTTGCCGGATTATGAAGTGGTGCAAGATCATTACACTCTTCAATGGCCTTCAGCACTTCCTCAGTAAGAATGGTAGAGGAAGCGAATTTTTCTCCGCCATGCACAACACGGTGTCCTACTGCATCGATTTCAGAAAGGGACTTAATTGCACCGGTCTTCTCATTTACCAGCGCATCTAATACCATCTGGATTGCCTGCTTATGGGTAGGCATATCTGCCTCGGTGATTTCTTTGTCAAGTCCGGCCTTCTGATATACCAGTCTTCCATCGATTCCAATTCTCTCACATAATCCCTTTGCAAGAACCTCTTCCGAATCAGAGTTGATCAGCTGATATTTCAGAGATGAACTTCCGCAGTTAATAACTAAAACATTCATTTATTTTTCTCCTTCTTGGTTATTATTTACAAACTGTTACTATTATAAACTCATTTTAAACCTCATACAAGTTATGTTATTTTTTTCACAAAACCTATATTTTCTTTGGGAATGTGCTATACTTCTTCTATCAACGGTATAAGGAGCAGCTATGAACGTAACCGGAGTTATCGCAGAATACAATCCATTCCACAATGGGCACGAATATCAATTACAGGAATTAAAAAAACAGACAGGTTCCGACTATCTGATTGTTGCCATGAGCGGCGACTTTTTGCAGCGGGGTGTTCCTGCAATTCTTGATAAACATACCCGTGCAAAAATGGCACTTTTAAACGGAGCAGACCTCGTTCTGGAACTACCGGCTGTCTGGGCCACCGCTTCGGCAGAATACTTTGCCACCGGAGGTGTATCTCTCCTTGGCTCTACCGGTGTCGTCAATATGATTGGATATGGAGTGGAATCTGAAAATAAGGATTTACTGCAGCAATTGTGCTGGCTGCTGTCTTCTGCCCCAAAATCCTATGACGAAAAACTACTTTCTTATCAAAAAGAGGGGCTTTCCTTTCCTCTTGCCAGAGCCTCTGCCGTCTGCACCCTTCTTCCGGATTTCACGATTGAAGAAGTTACTTCATTTCTGGCAAAGCCAAACAATATTCTTGCTTTGGAATATGAAAAAGCAATTGAAAAATGGAATCAGACAGCCGGCCTTCCCATCGAAAGCTGTACGCTGCTCCGCAGGGGAGATAACTACCATGATGCAGAAGCACACTCTGTCTTTGCATCGGCCACTGCAATTCGCAATTTATTACAGGAAAGGAAGGATATCACTCCGTTTGTTCCCGTAAGCGTTGCTGCTGTTTTGGAAAGCAATAGGAACAATTTCATTTTTCCGGAAGATATTTCAGCAATTCTCTATGAGAGGCTCCTTGTCTATAAGGATAAGGGATATGAGGAATTTGCAGATTGTTCTGCTGCACTTTCCAATAAAATTGCAGCTTCTGTCTATGCCTACCGGAGCTTTACCCAGTTCTGTGAATATTTAAAAAGCAAGGACTTAACCTATACCAGAATCAGCCGTGTGCTGTTGCACATTCTTCTTGATATCAAAAAAGAGGATTACAACCGTAAAACGCCTCTTGATAAAATCCCATACCTTCGTGTATTGGGATTTCGAAATGAAGCAAAAGACCTCCTTAAGGAAATAAAAAAGGAAGCATCCGCCCCTCTTATTACCAAGGTTGCAGATGCCTCACAGATACTATCTCCATCGGATTATGCATTTTTTAAAAAGGATCTCTTTGCTGCCGATTTATATCGCGGACTTCACATTCCCTGCTCCGCAGATCAATTATTAAAAAACGAATTTACAGAGGAAATCATTATTATATAACTCTCGTTTTCGGAAATGTGTTCCAGAAAATGAATTTTGCTATTTGAAGCAGAACGTTTAAAAAGCGTCGGTACTTAATGAGCAATTTATTGCGAATTTAGTACCGCTACGCTTTTTACAAACGAAAGTGGGTTCTGATTCAAATATGCAAATTCATTCTGGAACACATTTTCGAAATAAGCCATTTTATAACTGCATAATGATTTCTCTTGCAGTTTCTTCTTCGATTGGTTTTGCAAAAACCCCGGGTTCAAATTCAACCACATTTCCAATCCCTTTTTGAAGGACAAAACGCAGTCTTCCATCCCGAACCTTCTTATCCGTATAGAGCTTTTTCACAAGCTCTTCTCTGTCAATATAGTCCGGAATTTTTGTGGAAAGCCCGGCCTTTTCATAGAGTGCAATCACCCGGCCGGCTTCCTCCTCCGACATATATCCAAGTCTTGCAGAAAGCATGACTTCTGCCGCCATACCGATTGCAAGAGCTTCTCCATGCAGCAACTGATAATCGCTGACCGTCTCTATCGCGCGTCCGACCGTATGTCCGAGGTTCAAAATCTCACGAAGTCCGCTCTCTTTTTCATCCTTCATTACCACTTCGTACTTGATTCTGCAATTGTTCTCTGCAATGTATTCGCATGCGAATTTGTCTCCTTCTAAAATCGCATCCATATTCTCTTCCAGAAATTCGAACATATCATAGCTTGCAAGACAAGCATGCTTGATGGTCTCAGCCATACCGCTGGACAACTGGCGCTTTGGCAGGCTCTTCCATGCAGCAATATCAATATATACCTTTTTCGGCTGATTAAATAATCCAATCAGATTTGTCGCAAGGGGTGTGTCCACCGCGGTTTTTCCGCCTACCGATGCATCCGCTGCGGCAAGAAGTGTTGTAGCATAATTAATGAAAGGAACACCTCTTCCAAAAGTTCCCGCCAAAAATCCAGAAATATCCGTTACTACACCGCCTCCAACGGCAATCACACAGCAATCTCTTCGAAAGCCTCTGCTAAGCATGGCATCTTCCAGTTTTTCCTTGGTCTGTCTTGTTTTGCTTTTTTCCCCTGCCGGGAATACAAACATATCCACACTATAGCCCGACTGTACCAGCAGATTACATATTGGCTTTGCATACAATTCTTCAACATTGGAATCTGTGATCACAGCAAATTTTTTAATTTTACCAACCAGTCCTCTGTCGATATCATCAATCAGTACCCCGATCAGATCATATCCAATTTCAATATCATAGCTGTCATCAACAACCTTTTTCAATTCCACATTAAAGATACCCAAAACTACTTACTCCTTTTCCTTCAATTCACGAATCACATCTCTGATATCCTCGGATTCATGATTCTCCATGAATTTTTCATATTCTGACACAGACATTGGTTTTGAGAAATAATATCCCTGCACAATATGGCAGCCAACGCTTCTTAAATAATCTACCTGTTCTTCTATCTCAACACCCTCTGCTATTACCGGTGTGTGCAGCTTGTTGGCAAGGCTGACCATACTTGCAATTATTTTTCTGCTCCTGTCCTGATTTTCTGTCTTTACAAAGAAATCCATATCCAGCTTCAAGACATCAATACAAATATCTTTCAAGCTGTTTAAGGAAGAGAATCCGCTTCCAAAATCATCCATTTCCACCAGAAATCCTCTCTCCTGCAGCTTCTTTACAAGAGCCATCTGCTTTTTTATGTCAAGTACAAACGCAGTCTCTGTAATTTCAAGCTTTAAGCGCTGAGGCTCAATATCATACTTTTCAACAAGCCCGGTAATTCTTTCATATAAATCTGCCAGATAAAAATTCTTGGCAGAAATATTGATGGATAAAGAGCGCTCCGGATGTCCCTGTTTTTTCCATTCCGCCAGTTGTCTGCAGGCAAGCTCCCAGACATGGTAATCCATCTTTGTAATCATTCCGTTCTTTTCAAAAATAGGGACAAATTCAGATGGCGGAACAAGTCCTCTCTTTGGAGATAACCAGCGGACTAAGGTTTCTCCGCCAATTACCTTATTATTCCTTGAATCAATTTGAGGCTGGATATAAATTACAAATTCTTCATCCTTAAGGGCATGCTCCAGCTCATCGATGGTCAAACGTTCTGCCATTCTTCGCGCACGTATTTTTTCATCATAATAGGCGACCTTCTGCTGCAGATCTCCTTTAATAGATTCCAGAGCCAGATATGCTCTGTTGTACATCTGCTCCGGGTCGATACGCGGATTTGTTATTTCATAGATGCCTATGTAATTATGAATTTGTAAAGAATAGTTGGAGCTTTCCACTACTCCGTCACAGAAATCAACAAAACGCTTTTCATTGAAATCTGCCTTTGGCATCAAAAGCGCAAACCGGTCTGCCGTAAATCGGGAAAATACCCAGTTTGCCCGGCGCACCTTTCTGTAATTTTCAGAAATACTGAGCAGCAACTCATTTCCTGCCCGAATTCCCAATATTTCATTAAAAAGCTTAAACTGACTGATATCTGATGCAATCATATAAAACGGGGTATCCGGATTATCGTACAGCACCTTCTGTACCATCTCGAAAAAGTAGTCACGATTCCACAATCCGGTCAGCTTATCATGGGTCGCATAATAGGTTGCCTCATCCTTCATATTTTCCTGATCTGTGATATCATTGTAGATCAGAAAAACACCCTCAAAACGGCAGTCCTCGCCCCACTTTTCTTTTCCATGGATCAAATACACCTTTCCACGGATATGTACTGCCAAATGAAACTCTTTGCTTTGCCCGGTTCTCCGCCGTTCCGGTGTTAAAATGTATCGTAGATTTGTTGAGGATGCAAATTCCCAAAGATTGGTTCCTTCCGTTGCACCAAGCAATTCTTTTGCAGCTCTGTTACATACGCCCAATACATCATCTTTTCCAAAAATAAGCACCGGGCTATCCATTTCATCAATCACATCTGCTTTAATTTTCAGTAAATCCTTCTCCTCTGCCATAATACCCCCGTATTCCTCTGTCAGTCTAATCCAATCGATTCTTTTGCCAGGCGATCTGCCTCTTCATTCCCCTCTATTCCCGAATGACCTTTTACTTTCACAAAGATCAGCCTGATTTGATTTTTCACTTTCTGTATATAATCAAAATAAGCGATGGTTCCCGGTTTGTTCCGCTTCCATGCACCGGTCGCCCACATTTCGATTCCCAGATAGTCATAATAAATGGTAAGCTCATCTATTCCAAGCTCCAGCGCTTTTTGAATCGCAGCCATGCTGCCAAGCACCTCTCCTGCGACATTCCGCATGGATGCCATTTCCGGATCGTTTCCCTTTCCCTGAAGAATATACTTATTCCCTTCATGAATCAGAAAACCTCCATAACCGTATTCCTTGGTATCTTCTCGAAATGAGCCGTCAACAAATGCGTAAGTTCCCTTCTCCAACGAATCTTCTTCTCTGCTGTCGGTATTAAGAAAAGCCTCGGCTTCTGTAATTGTTTTAAAGCTCTTATATACTGCACCGGGATAGCCATCCACCATTTTCTTACAATCATCCCAAGTCAAATAAATCCCCGGTGTTTTTCCAATCTTTACTGCATAATACTTACTTGCCATTCGTCCCCCATCTGAAGGCTCTGCGCTTTCAGACACTAAATTCCTAAAGTTATTAGTTTTATTATAGTATATATCTCCTATCCTTTTCAATTGTTTTTTAAAAAAAGACCGATTGCTTTCACACCCAAAGATGTGAAAATCAATCGGTCCTGCAATTTACCATGGAGCGTTCCTTTAGTAATTCTTTGTATTCAGTTCAAAGTAAGCCTGTGGATGTGCACATACCGGGCAGATTTCAGGAGCATTTGTACCAACTACAATATGACCACAGTTGCGGCACTCCCAAATCTTTACTTCGCTCTTAGCAAAAACTTCCTGCATCTCAACATTATGAAGAAGTGCACGATATCTCTCTTCATGATGCTTCTCAATTGCGGCTACTCCTCTGAATTTAGCAGCGAGCTCCGTGAAGCCTTCTTCCTCAGCAGTCTTTGCAAAGCCTTCATACATATCGGTCCACTCGTAGTTTTCACCTTCTGCTGCAGCTTCGAGATTCTCTGCTGTGCTTCCGATTCCGTTTAGCTCCTTGAACCACATCTTTGCATGTTCTTTTTCATTATCAGCGGTCTTTAAAAACAGTGCTGCAATCTGCTCATAGCCTTCTTTTTTCGCTTTGGAAGCAAAATATGTATATTTGTTTCTTGCCTGTGATTCCCCTGCGAATGCCGCTTCAAGATTTTTCTCTGTCTGTGTTCCTGCATATGGATTGCTCGGCTTTGGAGGCTCTACCTTCTCAAATGCAGAAGCAGGCTGCTTACATATTGGGCAGGTAAAATCTGCCGGAAGCTCTTCTCCTTCGTAAATATAACCACATACACTACATTTCCAAGTTGCCATTGTCTTTTCTCCTTTACTCTTTAATATATCACTTCTATCCATATAGATAGTGTGTAGCATTTTTTCTGCCAATTCACTAAGCGGCTTACCATAGAACTCCTCATACACCTTTATAATATCAGGATTCTTATGGCTTAAGCGAAGCTCCATTGTTCTGTCTTTTTCATATAAGCTCTCAATCCGAGCCTTTCTGACAGCATCCTTATCCTTCATAATGTCCTTTGGCTGTCCACCGCCGCCGATACATCCGCCAGGGCAGGTCATTACCTCTACAAAATGATACTGTTTTGTACCGTACTTCATATCGGTAATAAACTTTCTGGCATTTTCTGTTCCATATATAATTGCGACACGAATCTCTAAATCTTCAATCTGTACGGTGGCTTCCCGGACACCTTCGTAACCGCGAACAGGCTCATATTCAAAAAGTGCCTCCGGAGCCGGTTTCCCTGTAATGAACTCATAGGCGCTTCGAAGAGCTGCCTCCATCACTCCACCGGTATTTCCAAAGATTACCCCCGCACCGGATGCCTCCCCCATAAGAGTGTCATAGTCACTATCCTCAAGGGAAGCAAAATCAATATTCTCTTCCTTTGCCCATTTTGCCAGCTCTCTTGTGGTAATGACCATGTCCATATCACGCATATCCGGTTCATGCAAATAGTCAGCTGCCGCGTGCATTTCATCTCGCCGAATTTCAAACTTCTTGGCTGTACATGGTGTCAAGGCTATATTTACGATTTTCTTTGGATCAATTCCCTTTTTCTTTGCAAAATAGGTCTTTATGGTAGGTCCCTGCATACTGATCGGGCTCTTAGCTGTAGAGATATTCGGAAGAAGTTCCGGATAATAGGTCTCAACAAACTTCACCCAGGCAGGACAGCAGCTCGTAAATTGTGGCAACGGCCCTGTCCCTTTTGTCACTCTTTCAATGAATTCGCTGGCTTCCTCCATAATTGTAAGATCTGCGGAAAAATTTGTATCTAACACATAATCCACGCCTAATTTTCTTAGTAATGCAACCATTTTTCCCTGCACAAAGCTTCCATCCGGCATACCAAACTCTTCCCCGAGGGCTGCACGAACAGATGGAGATGTGCTGACAATTACGATTTTATCCGGATCCATAATTGCCGATTTCACATTCTGATATTCATATTTTTCCGTAATGCTATCCGCCGGACAAACATTGGCGCACTGTCCGCAATTGATACAAATCGCTTCTCCATTGGTCTGCTCAAGGGTATAGGTTCCATGTACTCCGATCTGCTGTGTGCATATATCCTTACACATACCGCACTTTATGCACTTTGCTTCATCTCTGCAAATGCTTGGATTATCCGGTTCAATCGGAACCCTTATCGACATAGGCATATGTTCCATAGTAAGTCTCCTCTTCTGTATATTTATAAATGATTTTCATCGTCTCTTTGGCATTCCTTGCAGGTTCCCTTAAAGACAATGTCATATCCGCTAAATGCAAAGCCATGGGTATTTTTTATTTTATTCAAAAGATCCGGAATCACATCCATATCCACATCAAAGATTCTTCCGCATTTTACGCACCTGGTATGGTAATGTTCTGAATTTATCGGATCAAAATGCGTTGCTGCTCCCGGAATCTCTCTCGCTGCGATTTCTCCGTCCATAGCCAATTGATTCAGATTTCTGTATATGGTTCCCCTGCTGATATTCGGATGATCTGAATGGACTTTTGCATAAACCTCGTCAGCAGTGGGATGATCCATAAGATTCTTTACCGTTTCCAAAGTAAGCGATCGTTGTATTGTGTTACGTTTCATACCTTTAGCCCCCTTATATTCTTAAAACCTGTCCTTAATGAGATTATATACTATTTATGTTCTATTTGTCAATTATTACATAAATATTTGTATCCATTTTGCTTTTTTGTGCATTATGACGAATCAAAAAACTCATTGCAGCATGTGCAATGAGTTTTTTGATTTGCAAATCCCATTTCGAAATTGCGTTCCTAAGAATGAATTTTGCTATTTGAATCAGAACGTTTAAAAAGCGTCGGCAC